>CAMVBR010000163.1 GCA_947165755.1 uncultured Clostridia bacterium | reverse complement strand
GCATCGGGGATCACGCCCGCGCAGGGCAGAATATTGACCGCCAGCAGCAGATAGAACAGCCCGAGCCTGCAGAGCACGGTTTTTACGGTATTCATGCGCATCCCCTCCTTTGCCCCCATTGTAGCAGAAAAAACGCCGGAGCACAACTGCTTTTGCACTGCATAAACCGGCGCTTGACACCGGCGCGGCACGGCAGCACGATACGAAGCCGGTACAAATGATCAGAGGGAGCGACCCGAAAATCGCTCCCTCTCTGCATTTTCTGACTCCTGACGTCTGACTGCTGACGTCTGACTACTGACTACTGACTACTGCCGGATGGGCGGCAGCAGCTCGAGCACGGTATCCATAAACATCTGCATCTGCGGCGTGATGGCCTTGCCCTTGAGGTACACGAGCTGGCTCCACTGCTGCAGCTCCACCTCGGGGATGTTCAGCGCGGCGAGCTCGCCCCGGTTGATGTATTCGCGGGCGGCGAACACCGGCAGCATGGTGACGTAATCCGCCTCCAGCGTGAGCCGGATGATGGTTTCGGTGTTGGCGATCTCGATGGAGGGCACGGCGAACAGGTTGCGCTTGGCGAGCTCGTCGTCGAACAGGTAGCGGTAGCCCTCGCCGGGCGGCATCAGGATCAGGCGCTCGCCGATGAGCTCCTCAAAGGAGACCGCTTCCTTGCCCGCCAGCCGGTTTTTGGGGTTGGCCACGAAAATGATGGGCTCGATTTCTTCGCGCACGCGCACCCACTCCTTGCGGGGCACCTTGTAATCGAGCAGGTAAGCGAAATCCAGCTCGTTGGCGCGGATCTTGGCCTCGATATCGCGGGCAGAGCCCACGGAAATGCTCACGTCGATATTGGGAAAACGGCGGTTGAACTCCGGCAGGATGGTGATGAAGCAGGCGTTCAGGATGGAATCCACCAAACCGAAGCGGATATAGCCCTTCATGTTCTGGGCCTCGGTGGCGAAGGATTCCGCCTTTTCAATGGCTTCGATCACGCGGATGGCGTAATCTACAAAGTTGAGGCCGTACTGGTTCAGCTTGATGTTTTTGCCGATGCGGTCGAACAGCGGCAATCCCAGCTCGGTTTCGAGCTGCTGCATCTGCACCGTAACGGCCGACTGCGAATACCCCAGCGACTGCGCCGCCTTGGTGAAGTTATTGAGTTCCGCCACGCGGATGAACGTCCGTAAATTTCTGATATCCATGGATGCCCTCGTCTTTTCAGAATAATTTATCGATTTCATAAATATCTATTACATTATTTTATCGATAAAGCCGCCTTTTGTCAACCGTTTTCGCTAAAATCGGCAAAATTCGTTTACAATTCTTTTGAAAGCGGGTATAATAAGGCGCGGGAATCCGCAAAAAAGGGGGAGGGACCGCCGCATGAACAGGAACCAACTGAAGATCGCCGCCTGCGTTTCCATGCTGATCGACCATATCGGCGTGCTGCTGTTCCCGCAGGTTGAAGTTCTGCGGTGGATCGGCCGGCCGGCCATGCCGCTGTTCGCCTTTTTCATCGGCGAGGGCTGCCGCTACACGAAAAACCGCAAAAAATACTTTCTGAGCGTATTTCTGCTGGGGCTCGGCTGCCAGCTCGTATATGTGATCGACGGCCTGATCGAGCACGGGCGCCTCACGGCGCACAGCGACGCGTGGTACCTGAATATTCTGCTCACCTTCTCGTGCGCCATACCGATGGGGTACTGCCTTACGGACCTGAAACGGACTGTGAGAGAGAAAAACAAGCCCGGGGCGTACAAGGCCGGGGCGCTGCTGCTGCTCGGGCTTACGCTGGCCGCGGGCGTGAACGCGCTGTTTGCGTTTTTACGGGCAAAGGGCGCGAGCGCGGAATTTGACTACGGCATTTTCGGCATGCTGCTGCCGCTGACCGCGCTGCTCTTCGACGGCAAATGGCCAAAAACAGCCGCCTTTGCCGCGGGCACGCTTCTTTTCTGCCTGTGTACCGCCGGGAGCATGCCCTACGTTTGGTTTTCGATGCTCGCCCCGGCGCTCACGTGCCTTTACAACGGCAAGCCGGGCTCGAAAAAGCTGAAATACGGCTTTTATATCTTCTACCCGGCGCATCTGGGGCTGCTGTATTTGGTTTATCTTTTATTTTTCTGAAAAATTATAGTAAAATTCAGCTTTCTGTGATATGATAGTATTATACTGAACAAAAAGGAGTTTGCAACATGAAAAAAATTCTTTCCGTATTTCTGATCTGCCTCATGAGCGTTTCCCTGCTGGCGGGCTGCGGCAAGCGCACCGACGCCGTGAAAGCGGTGGAAAGCCAGATCAAGGCCATCGGCGAGGTCTCGCTTGACAGCGCGGACGCCATCGACGCCGCCCAGAAGGCCTACAACGCCCTTTCCGAAAACGAGAAAAAGGCCGTGCACAACCACAAGAAGCTGGCCGAGGCCGCCGACGAGCTGAAGGCGCTGCAGACGAAGTTCGGCTCTTACGACGAGATGAACGACGCCATCGATAAGATCCTTGACGCCGCCGGCAGCAGCTTTACCGCCAACGGCACCGATTTTTCCGGGCTGATCGAGCAGGGCGAGGCCATTCTGGAGCAGTATAAGGACCTCGATAAAGAGGGGCAGAGCTACGTAAAGGTCACCGACGAGCTCAGCGAAGCCATTGAGGCGCTGAAGGGCTCGGTGGATCGCTCCACCGAAAGCGCCGCCGAATACGTGAAGGCGTTCAACACCGTTTACGCGGACGAAAAATACGAGGTGACCGCCGTTTACTGCCTGAAGCAGGTGCGCGACGATACCGAATACCATATTTTTGCCCTGACGTATAAGGACGCTGCCGGGCAGGAGACCACCCTTTACGCCAACGCCCGCTGCTCCGCCAACACCAAGGCGAGCGTGATCGTGGACAACGCCGACGCCTTCTTTGCGGCAAAAGCGGTTTCGGACGACTACAACGCGAAGGAAAACGGCAACGTAACGCTGGACCTTGCCGCCGTGCTCGAGCTGGCGAAATAAAAGAGATAATCGTTTGAGGAGATAGGTATGGGCTGCAGGATCATTGCGCACAGGGGTTCCAACAAGGTGGCCCCGCAAAACACGCTGCCCGCCTTCCGGCAGGCCATTGCCGAGGGGGCCGACGGCTTTGAGACCGACGTACACGTAACGAAAGACGGCGAGCTGGTGATCTGCCACAACTACACCATAGACGCCACCTCCGACGGGCGCGGCGAGATCACCTCCTACACGCTGGGGGAATTGAAGCTGTTCGACTTCGGCAGCTATTTCAGCGCCGATTTCAGGGGTACGCCCCTGCCCACGGTGGATGAGTTTTTAGAGCTGGTGGGGCCCACCGACGCCGAGCTGATCAACATAGAGCTGAAAAGCCCGCGGCAGAACGAGAGCGGCATTGTAAAAAAGACGCTGGACGCGATCAAGGCCCACGGGCTGCTGGATCGCTGCCTGATCTCGAGCTTTGACCGGCATATTCTGAAAGAGGTGAAGGCGCTGGACCCCCGCATGCGGACCGGCTTTTTATACCCCACCATCGATTACCACGCCAGCAGCTTCGTTACCGACCCCTTCCCCATTGTAAAACATATCGGGGCCGACGCCATCCACCCCATGAGCGTGGTGGTGAACCGGGGGCTGGTGCGCCGCGCCCACAGGCTGGGCCTTATGGTGAACGTGTGGACCGTGGACGACCCCCGCACCGTGAGAAGCCTTGCCGCCATGGACGTGGACGGGATCATCACCAACTGCCCGGGCAAGGTGAGAGGATATCTGGAAGACTGAATCGGCAAACAGGACACAGCCGCCGGAAGCGAAACGCTTCCGGCGGCTGTTGCGGAATATGAGGAAGAGGACTTAGGGCCGAGGGAAGAGAAATATAAAATGATATACGAAGAATCGGTTATTCGGTTGCTAAAAAAAATGGTTGACAAATAGGGGATATATACCCTATAATGAAATTGATGAAAACAGGAGGTTTTTATATGCCGACGATCAGTCATTTTTACGGAATCATTATTGTTATGTACCTGCGAAACAAAGAACATAACCCGCCGCACGTCCATGCGATCACGAACGACTTTGACGCGCCGTTTTTG
Organism: uncultured Clostridia bacterium; assembly: GCA_947165755.1. Taxonomy (GTDB): domain Bacteria; phylum Bacillota; class Clostridia; order Oscillospirales; family Acutalibacteraceae; genus RUG806. The sequence goes on along the minus strand of CAMVBR010000163.1, from coordinate 1,629 downwards.
ATCGAAACCGGCGAGATCATGGAAGGAGAATTCCCGCCCAAGGCAAAGGCGCTTGTGAAAGAGTTTATTCTGCAATATCAAAAAGAACTGCTTGAGATGTGGGAAACCGAAAAGTATATCAAGCTCCCGCCGCTCAAATAATACCATAAAAGAGGTGATACGGATGTTTCATAAGGCAATCGAACTGCGCTTTCTGGAAGGCACGGCTTTGGAGGTGACGTTTCAGTCCGGTGAAGTCAAGCGTTACGATATGCGCGTGCTGTTTCCGAAATATCCGCAGCTAAAAGCGCTGGAGGATCGCGCTCTGTTTCTTTCCGGAAAACTGATGGGATCGTATGGCATCCTCTGGAACGACGAGCTGGATATCGAAACCGAAACGATCTGGGAAGACGGCGAAACGGTTGAAACAAAAACAATTCCCATTCATTCCGCCTCAGCCTCTGCCGTGTCCGCAGCCCGCGCCGCCGCCGGCATCTCCCAAAAGGAGCTTGCCGCCCTGACCGGAATCGACCAGTCCGATCTCTCCAAAATCGAACGCGGAATCGCAAACCCCTCCGTCGGCACTTTGGAACGCATCGCCGCCGCATTCGGCGGTAAACTGACGATCACGATTCAAACAAAATAACGCCTATGCCAATCTTCGAATAGCAATATGAGAAAGACCGGTTCCGGTTTCTAAAATAAAGATGAGTACCTGTACCATGTCCTGAAAACGAACATAGTCCCCGATCCGTTTGGGTCGGGGGCTTTTCAATGAAAAGTGATAGTGAAGCAAGGGTCGGCGAACGGCAAACTGCGAACGGCGGTCCCTCACGCGTCCTTTTTGATACCGATGCGCAGGCGGTTTTCGGAGGGCACGCCCCAGAAGCTGCGGGCGATCACCTCGGCGGTGTAATCCCCGGCGGGCAGGCTGCGGATCTCCACCGTGACCGATTCGGGCATATCGAACAGGTAATATCCCGACCACGCGGCGGCGCTGCGGAGCTGCGCCCCATCCGCGTTGCGGGTGACGCGCACCAGATAATCCTTGACCCTCTCCGCGGGGCACACGGCCTGCCCGAAGCGCAGCACGGCGGTATCGCCCGCGAGTTCGCAGGTGATGGGGGTACCCTCGGGGAAGCGGGGCGCGGCGTCCGAACGCCGTTTTTCTTCGGTGTATTCGAAGGTATCGGGCGTGAAGGGCGGGCGGATCACCCGGTCGCAGGGGAAGAAGCGCCCCGTGATGATATCGTAGGCCCGCACGGTGACCGCGCCCGCGTCGTCCACCTCCACGATCAGGAACTGGGCGAATTGATCCCCGTCCGGCGGCACGGTGCCGTAGTATTTATCGAACTCGTCCATTTCGGCGTAGCTCAGCGACCCCGTGCCGAAGCAGGTGAAATACCCCTGATGCACGTTGCGGGGGTCGTTGATCGGGCAATGGCTGTGGCCCGAAAAATCGACGATCTGCGGGAAGTGCATCAGCACCGGAATGAGATCCATTTCGCCCCACTGGTAGCTGCCGAACACGGTATAATTGATATGGGCGTGCTGGAAGAAAAAGATGGCCTTATCGGGGTCGTCGTCAAAAGCCCGCTGCGTTTCGGCAAAGGCGTAGGCCTGCTGCGCCGGGCCGTAGTGGGTACCCCG
>CAMVBR010000162.1 GCA_947165755.1 uncultured Clostridia bacterium | reverse complement strand
CGGCGGCGATACCAACGCAGGCGAGCAGAATGATAACGAGCCCTATATCGCCCGCCGGAACGACGATATGCCGTACGAAGATGCTTTTTCCGCCGATGAAACGGCGCAAACGGAAGCGCCGTCGGACGTTTCCTATCCCCCCGATGAATACGTGGAGGGTCATTTCGGCAGCTTCGAGGTGGATCAGCACGCAAACGGCTCCGATTATTTCGTGAAGGGCGACCACTACGAAGATTTCAAGGCGGACTATTATTCCGATACGCCCAAAACCTACCGTTCCTACGAGGGCGGCGCCGTTTACGATACGGTCTCTCCCAGCCTGATCGAGGGCATCCATCTCGGCGAGGGCGACGTGGAAAATCCCGGTATCTTCTGGTCGCAGCACCTAAAGGGCGGTACCGGCGCTTCCTTCCGCGAGATCGCGCAGAATATCCCCGAGGTCCGGCGGCAGCTTGACGGCGGCGCCGCGTTGGAGGACGTACGCGCCGATCCGAAGCTGGGGCAGTGCGCAAGCCTCTATTTCGCGCCGGAAAATATGCCTCAGGTCGTAAAATGCGGCGATTACTACGAATTTGACGTCAACGGGCGGCACCGTATCCTTGCCGCAAGGGAGCTGGGGTACGATATACCGGTCAAAATCATCGGCGAAAGATCATAAAAAGGAGCAAACGAGACTATGTCATTGTTCAATAAAAATCCAAATGAAGCCGCCTACGTGGGGGGCAAAAAGCATTGGGCCGACGTTATCAAAAACAGCGGCCCCGGCGAGCTGCTGATCTGGCGGCAGCCCGAGGAGGATTTCAACACCAATTCCACCCTGATCGTCATGCCCGGCGAAATGGCGATCTTCGTCAAGGGCGGCGTGATCGAGCAGACGTTTGAAAACGGCACGTATAAGCTTTCCACCGAAAACTATCCGTTTATCAGCCGGCTCCGCAACGCCTTTACCGGCGGTATCAGCGTGTTCAACTGCGTGGTGTATTTCGTTCGCCGGGCCGATAGCCAGGAGATCATCTGGGGCACGGACAGCCCCATTCAGGTGCGCGATAAGGTGTGGGGCGTCCGCACCGATGCCAGAGCCCGCGGCGCGTATAAGGTCCGCATCGAAAATCCCGAGATCTTCCTTTCCAAGCTGCTCGGCAATAATATCCAATTCCAGCTGCAGGAGGATCTGAACAAATACTTCCGCAACGAATTTCAGGGCAAAATCAAATCCTGCGTTTCCGCTTTCTTAAACGGCTATCCGCAGGAGCTGCTGGGGCTGGATGCGTATCTTGAAAACATCTCCGCCGAGATCCAGCCGAAAATCGACGACGCGCTGCGCGATTACGGCCTGAAATGCGTCAGGTTCTCCCTGTCCGGGTTGGATATCGACGTATCGAAATACGATGAGATCGATCAGTCCCAAATCGGCATGATCCACGAAACAAGGGGGTATCAGGCGAAACGCGCGGGGCTGGATATCCTCGGGGACGACTGGACGCGCGTTCAGGGGGTGGAACTGCTGCGCGACGTGGCAAACAACCCCGGTGCCGGCGGCGTGGCCGCTATGGGCGCAGGTATGGGCATGGGGATCGGCGCGGCCGGCACCTTCGGCACCATCGCACAGCAGGTGTTCGGCAGCGTAACGTCCCAGCAGCCCGCGCAGCCCTTCCAGCAGCAGGTTTCCGGCAGATTCACACAGGCGCCCGCCCCCGGCGTTCCCGGCGCACCGGCAGCCCCCGCAGCCCCGGCCGCTCCGGCCGCTCCGGCAGTCCCGGCTGCTCCGGCCGCCCCCGCTGCTCCGGCAGCCCCCGCTGCTCCGGCCGCGCAGGATGATTACGAGGTCCTTGCAAAGCTCAAGCGCATGCTGGATGCCGGTATCATCACCCAAAGCGATTACGACGCGAAAAAAGCTGAGATCCTCAGCAGAATGTAAGGTGAACGGTATGACGAAAAAAAGTGTTTTCCGCATTTTGCTTTCGCTCGTATTTTTGTGCGTGTTCAACGTTTTGTTTTTCTTAACTGGCACTTCGCATCCCACGTCGGTATGGATCGCCTACGGCTTTATCCATTTCGCCTATGCCGCCATGCTGCTTACGCCCGCCGTTTCCGCCAAAAATCGCGCAGCCACCGTCACGGGGCTTTCGGTCACGGCGCTTTCCGCCGTGTATTTCGCTGCGGTTCTGGTGGTGGGGATCGTATGTATCCTTCTGCATAAGGATACCTATATTTTCGAGCTGGTCGTCTTTATTCTGCTTACGGGCGTATGGGCTGTGCTTTTGCTGCCCGCGCTCATTGCGAACGAAAACACTGCCGAAGCGTTGGAGCGCAGCGCAAAAGAGCGGTTTTTCCTTTCGGACGGCGCCTCAAGAGTCCGCCTGCTGGCGGAGGCCGCCGGGGATGCGCAATGCAAAAAAGAGCTGGAGCGGCTTTACGATCTGCTGCATACCAGCCCCGCCCGCTCCGATCCCTCGGTGCAGATGCTGGAATACGATATCTCCCGCGAGATCGCCTCGCTGGAGGAGCTTGCCGCCGGCAGCAACGCCTCGGCCGTGCTTGCCGCCGCTGCCCGTATAACCAATCTGGTAAAGGAAAGAAACAGAAAACTGCGCACCGGCGTATAATTTGCCGTGCCGCGCAGAACGGCCCTCTGCCGTTTGCCGATCGGCCGCATCACGATGCAAACCGATCCCGGCAGAGAGCCGTCCTTTTTATTTCGGAGGGATTTATGAAACGCGTGCTGCTCAGATCCGTTTTCGACGCCTTTGAATACGTCATGGCCCATTACGCCCCATTCGGGGAAGAAGATATGGTCGAAAAGCGCGATACCTACGCCGTGATCTCCATTCAGGATTCCCATACCGGCGGCGGGTTCGGGTTTACCTTCAACAAAACCGCCTACTGCCACGACGTGCTCACCCTGTATTTCGACGATACGGTAAAGCCCGTTCCCGGCGCCGTGCTGTTCGGCGAGGCGCACGCTTCCGCGATCATCGATTTCATCAACAGAAACCGCAGCGTGGATACGCTTCTGGTGCACTGCTACGCGGGGCAGTCCCGCTCCCGCGCCGTGGCGGCCTTCGCCGTAAAAATGCTGGGCGCAGATAACAGGGCCTATTTTACCGGCGGCGTACCCAACCGGCATATCTACGATACGCTCTGCCGCGTATATGAAAACAAAACTTAACGAAGGAGAACGTACCGATGTCAGCCAAACTCTTTTTCAAGGCGCTGTGGGCGCTGGCGCAAAGCCTGTTTCTGATCGTTACGCCCTTTTCGTTTCCCCGCGTCCCCCACGAAAAGAAGCTCGAGCTCGTCTGGTCCGATGCGTTCGACGGCGATACCCTCGATGAAACCAAGTGGGAGGGCCACTACTGCAACGCATCCGACGCCACCGTGCGGCGCGGGTCCTATTGGAACACTGCGGTTGCCTTTTTGGAAGACGGCAATCTGCATATCCCGGTGCGCTATTACGCCGAAGGGCTGAACGGCAACGGCAAGCCCGGGTGGTACACCTGCGGCATCGATACCCGCGGCCTCTACGAGCAGACCTACGGCTATTTCGAGGTGCGCTGCATCCTGCCGAAGGGCAGCGGCCTGTGGGCGGCCTTCTGGATGCTTTGCGACGGCATGGGCCGCGTGGACGGCACCGGCCTGGACGGGGCCGAGATCGACGTGTTTGAAGCGCCCTTTTCCGCGGAAAAGCACAACCGCAAGGTATCGTCCAACCTGCATATCGACGGCTACGGCGAAGATCTCAAGAGCAAAAACGTTTGCACGGCCTACAACCTTTTGAACGACCCTTACAGCGAATTCAACACCTACGGGGTGGAATGGACCGAAAAGGGCTACACCTTCTACGTCAACGGTATCAAAACCGGCTTCAGCGATTTCGGCGGCGCGTCGCAGGCGCCCGAATATCTGATCCTCTCGGTGGAGGTGGGCGGCGAAAACGGCGAACCCGGCGAAAGCTGGGCCCCCGGCGTCCTCTCTCAGGACGATACGCCCACCGATTTTATCGTGGACTACGTGCGCGCCTATCAGTTCAAAAATCCCTGATCCCGGCTTTTGATTTCTGACTTCTTAATTCTATCTCCATCGTTCCGTCGGCGTCCGGCGTCACGGTATATTCCGTGCCCTGAAAGCCGGGGCTCAGATTGAAAAACGGGCGGGGCGCGCCGCAAAGCGCGCCGCGAACGAGCTCCGGCTTTACGCCGTCGCCTATGAGGGGCAGCGCGAAGCGGGCGTTTTTCAGGCCTGTCGGCACTTTGCCGAAAATCATAAGCGTATCCGGCGTAAACGTGTATTGCATCTCGCAGCCGCCGCTCCCGGGCAGCTTTCGCCCCGTCTCGTCGCATAAGGCGAAGCGCGAAGTCACGCTCACGCGGTCGGCAAAAGCCTCGGCCTCGGTTTGCGCCGTCAGGTCGTAGTACTGCGCGTACCGCGCGCCGTCCGTTTCCGCTTCCCAGCGCGGGCAGGGGCTGCGGTGGCTTTCGGGGTCGCGCGGGCGTTGCTGGTTGTTGGGCTCCCGCAGCCGGTAATCCGCCGCGCCGCAGGCGATCAGCGGGCCGTAGGTTTCATGCCACAGCAGGCTCAGCGCGCCGCCCGAGGCGTGGGCCCCGGGCATATTCACGCAGTCGAAGCCGCTCACGTCGGCGATCCAGCCGCCGAAGGATATCCTGATCACGTCCAGCTCCGGGTACCGCCGCGCCGCCGCCGTTTGCCTGGGCAGCGGCATGCGGGCGAAGTCCGTAAGACCGCCGTCAAGGCTGCCCGCCAGCGTCTTCATGTGGCAAAAGGTGTGGTGTACGCAGGCGGGCTCCCCGTGGGCGTCGTAATCCGGCCCGCCGGTCAATAAACCGCCGTGGGTGCAGTGCCGTAAAAGCTCGGTATTGCGCAGGGCGGCTTCGGCAAACAGGGGATCGGTTTTGCCCAGCGAAAACAGCGCCGCCGCGCAGCCGTCCGCGGTGCGGCTGCCCCAGTAGGTCCATTTGAAGGCCCGCGTGCCCGCGCTGTCGTCCCACGCGCCGTCCGGCAGCATCCACTGAATATGCGCCCGCCACAGCGCCCGGCAGCGGTCTAAAAGGGCCTCGTCTCCGAGGGCTTCGGCGCAGCGGGTGAGGCAGGGCAGCGTTTCTTCCACGTTATAGCCGCCCGCGTCGATCGCGCTGCAGCCCTTCGGGGTACTTAGCTCCAAGGGGTGGCCTTCGCCGCAGATCAGCCCGTTTTCGGTGGTATGGGCAAGGCAGAACGCCGCCAGCTTCCGCGAAAGGGCGGTATAGGCTCTTTCGCCGAAATAGTTCCCCAGCAGCGCCATGGCGCAGGCGTTGGCCGCGTAGTAGTTCAAATACGCCTGCAGCCGCCCCGGCCGCAGATTTTCATAAAGCCACGCCCCCATGCTGCGCAGCCGCGTCTCCCACGCGCCTTTTTCGGCTGCGGTGAGCAGCGAACCGTGGTAATACAGCGCGTCGTGCAGCGAAAGGGCGGCGAACACGGTCACGCCGCGCCAGTCCGAATCCTCGTCGTTTTTCATGCTGCCGTCGGGGCATACCATGTTTTCACCCCAGCGAAACAGCTTTTTCGCCCCGGTCAGATACCGGCCGTCGCCGGTGCGCCGGGCTAAATACAGCAGCGGATACGCCGCCTCGTGGCACCGCCCGTGGAGCCTTCCGCAGGCGGGGCACAGGATCCCGCCGTCGAGCGCGGGCGCGTCCGGCCGGTTTATTTGCAGCCGCAAAAGCGCCTCTCCCCACTGCCGCAGCAGCGAAAAGA
>CAMVBR010000161.1 GCA_947165755.1 uncultured Clostridia bacterium | reverse complement strand
GCCAGCCCCAGCTCCCGGCACAGGGCCGCGTTTTCCGCCGCCGTAGGGAGCGAGATGAGCGTGGGCATACCGAACTGCATATTATCGCCTCCCACGAAAAATCTTTACACAGAAACAAAAAATCTTTACTTTCGGCGTTTCTTACGTGCTGCAAAGTAAAGATTTCTGACTACTGACTACTGACTACTGACTTCTGTTCACAGCGCGTCCTTCGGGCAGTTTTTGACGCATTCCATGCAAAGGATGCACTCGGTGCCGTTTTTGCGTTTGCGCGAGGGGTCGGTCACGTCCACGTCCATGGGGCACACGCGCCTGCACTTGCCGCAATCCACGCACTTCGCGGGATCGCACCTCACGCGCACCAGCGAAAAATAGCTCATGGGCTTTAAGAACACCGTGATGGGGCACACGTATTTGCAGAACGCCCGGTTATCCTTGAACGCGAACGCCAACAGGATGCCCACGGCGTAATACAGCGCGTTGCCGATCAGAAAAGCCCAGAACATGATGCGCTCGATATTGCCCACCTTGGCGAGAAACAGCGCGGCTACGAAAACCAGCGACGCCGCGAAGGTGATATAGCGGATCCAGCCCAGCTTTTTGCGCGGGCCGGCGGGCGTTTTATAGGGCAGAAAATCCAGCACCATGGCAGTCCAGCACGCGTAGCCGCACCAGCCCCTGCCGAACAGCAGCGGGCCGAAGAGCTTTGCCACCGCGTAGTGGATGGTGGCGGCCTCGAACACGCCGGTGAAAAGATAGTACCAGAAGCCCTCGATCTGCATGTTTTCGCCCTTGATGAAACCCAGGTACACCAGCATATACAGCCCCACCAGAAGCTGCACCACCCGGCGGGCGTGCTTATACTTACGGATATACAGAAAGATGCCCAGCGACACGGAAAGGCCGATATAACCGAAATTGAACAGATAAAACAGATTATCCTTCGTGAGCCACAGCGTGACGCCCACCGCCGTAAACACGGCAAGGAGCAGAACGGGAAATACGTATTTTTTCATCTCTGACTTCTGACTACTGACGACTGACTACTGACTACTGATTACTGATTTCTATTTCAGCGTGACGATGGTCACGCCGTTTTCGCCCTCGCCGAAGGTGCCGAGGCGGTAGCTTTTTACGAATTTGTTGCCGCGCAGGTGGTCGCCCACGGCCTTGCGCAGCACCCCGGTGCCCTTGCCGTGGATCACGGTGAATTCGCCGATGCCCGCCATGAGCATGGAATCGATGAAGGAATCCAGCGTGAGGATGGCCTCATCCGCCGTCATGCCACGGAGATCGCAGCGGTTATCCGCCGAGGCGGTTTTGCGGCTCTCTACGCCCCCGGCGCGGGAAACGGTGGCCGTTTTCGGCGGCTCGCTCTTTTTCTTTTCGAGCAGGCGCAGGTCTTTTTCTTTTACGCGCATGCGGGCGGTGCCCGAAAGCACCTCCACCGTGCCGCGCTTATCGGCGGGCGAGAGCACCTTCGCCTCTTTGCCGAGGGAGGCGATCAGCACCGTATCCCCCGCTGCGAGGGGCCGGGGCAGCACGTAATCTTCTTCGTCGTAAAGGCTGGTGGTGACGGGGTTCACGGCCACGTCCACGGCGTTAAGCCCCTTTTTCATGCTCTGCCGCGCGCGGCGGGCCAATTCGGCGGCGTCCGCCGTGGTTTTCATCTCTTTGCGCAGCTTATCCACCTCCAGCAGCAGGGCGTTGGCCTCGCGCCGGGCGCTTTCGGTGATGCGCATGGCCTCCGCCTGCGCCTTTTCGTATTCTTTTTTGAGCAGCGCATCCGCATCGCGCAGCTTTTCTTCGGCGGCGCGCAGCTTTTCTTCGTATTCGCGGCGCACCGTTTCCACGGCGGCCTTTTCGCTCTCCATGGAAAGGCGGGAGCGCTCGAGCGAATCCACCACGGTTTCAAACCGGGTGCTCTCTTCGGAGACGAACTCCTTGGCCCGCTCGATGAGCGCGGGGTCCATGCCCAGCTTTTCGGAGATGGCAAAGGCGTTGGAGCGCCCCGGCACGCCGATGAGCAGCCGGTAGGTGGGCTTTAGGGTGTTTACGTCGAACTCGCAGCAGGCGTTTTCCACCCGCGCGGTTTGCAGCGCGTAGGTTTTCAGCTCCGCGTAGTGGGTGGTGGCGGCCACCTTGGCGCCGTTCAGGTGCAGCCGCTCCAAAATGGCGGTGGCCAGCGCCGCGCCCTCTACCGGATCGGTGCCCGCGCCCAGCTCATCGATGAGCACGAGGCTCTCTTCGTCGCTCTGCTCGAGAATGGAGACGATATTCACCATGTGGGACGAGAAGGTGGAAAGGGACTGCTCAATGCTCTGCTCGTCGCCGATATCGGCGAACACGTTTTTGAAGATGCAAACGTCGCTCTCATCCGCGCACGGGATCAGCAGGCCGCAGGCCGCCATGAGGCACATAAGGCCCACGGTTTTGATGGACACGGTCTTGCCGCCGGTGTTGGGGCCGGTGATGACGAGGGTATCGAATTCGGTGCCCAGATGCACGTCGATGGGCACCACCCTTTTGGGGTCCAGCAGCGGGTGCCGCGCCTTCTTCAGATCGATCTTGCCGATGGAATTGAGCTTTGGCACGCTGGCCTTCATGCGGTAGCCGAGCTGCGCCTTGGCGAAGATCAGGTTCAGCTCCACAAGGCTTTCGTAGTTGTGCTTGATGGTATCGCCGTAATCGCCGGCGGCGGCGGACAGGGCCGCCACGATGCGCTCGATCTCTTCTTTTTCGCGGCTTTCAAGCACCTTGATATCGTTATTGGCCTCCACCACCGCCATGGGCTCGATGAACACGGTGGCGCCGGAGCCGCTGGTATCGTGCACGAGGCCCGGCACCTCCGAACGGTGCTCGGCCTTGACCGGGATCACGAACCGGCCGGCCCGCTGGGTGATGATGGGCTCCTGCAGCATCTTCTGGTAGTGGGAGGAGCGCAGGATGGCATCGAGCTTTTCGCGGATGCTCTGGGCGCGGGCGCGTTTCTTGCGGCGGATATCGGCAAGGGCGGGCGACGCGAGGTCGCTCACCTCTTCCTCGCTCACGATGGCCGTGGTGATCTCCTGCTCCAGCGAGCGGTTGGGCATCAGCGAGGAAAAATAAACGTCGAGGCAGCTGTCGGCCCCCGGGTTATCGAACCGCCATTCGGAAACGGAGCGGATCACCCGCAGCACCTCGGCGATATCCAATAGCTCCCGAAGGCTGAGCATGCCCCCTGCCGCGGCGCGGGAGAGGGCGGAGTTCACGTTTTTGACCGCGCCGAAGGAGGGCGCGCCGTATCTTGCCATCAGGACGTAGGCGGCGGAGGTCTGGTTCACCAGCGCGGCCGCCTCGTAGAGCACGTTTGCGGGCTCCAAAGAGCGCGCCAGCGCCTTCGCGTCCGCAACGCTGCAGTAGGACGCGAGCAGCTCAAGCACCTTATCTAATTCCAATACTTTATGGTGACGGTTTAACATGTTTTGTTCCTTTCAAAATTCGGAATGCGGAATTTCGGTGGCGGCTTTCAGCCGCATTTCTATGAGCGAAAGAAATAGCAAGGTTCTGCCGCTTGCGGCAGACTCCTATAAAATCAGGTATAGACAAGGTCTATCCATCATTACACATTACACATTACGCATTACGCATTACGCATTGAACATTCCGAATTCCGAATTATATTTCTGTTCCCCCCACCGGCCGGATGGAGAGCACGTAGCACGCGCCCTCGCCGAATACGGCTTCCATTTTCGCCTTGTATTCGTCCAGCAGATCCAGCGGCACGAAGGCCTGAATGGTGCCCGCGAAGCCGCCGCCGTGCACGCGCCACGCGCCGCGCCCGGCAAGCACCGTTTCGCTCACGGCCAGCGCCAGCGCCACGGGCTGGCTCTGCGGCTGCGAAGCGGCGAACACGTTCTGGTTGTAGGTGTAGGAGGAAAGGCCGGACTCGATGGTGAGCGCCTTGAAGGCCTCGAAATCGCCGGCGGCCAGCGCCTTGGCCTCGGCCTCCACGCGGCGGTTCTCGTTATAGAAGTGGATGGCGCGCAGCACCGGGCGCTCGCCGAGCTTATCGCGCAGCGCGCCGATATTGGCGAGCACGTCCGCCTCACTTGTTTCGCGCAGGCAGGTTTTGCCGAAGAACCCGGCCACGGCCTCCATCTCGCGGCGGATGGCGGCGTATTCGTCCGTAAGGTCCGCGTGGTCGGCGCGGGTATCGGTGATGCAAAGCGCGTGGCCGCAGGCGGCGAAATCGAAATCGATGGGGGTGATCACGGGGGCGCCGGTCTTCTCGAAATCGATCTCCACGAAGCCGCCCACGGAGCAGGCCATCTGGTCCATCAGGCCGCAGGGCTTGCCGAAGAACTCGTTTTCGGCATACTGGGCGATCTCGGCGATCTCCACCGCGGAAACCGCGCCGTCGTTATACAGGTAATTGAGCAGCGTGCCCACAAGCACCTCGTAGGAGGCGGAGGAAGACATGCCGGAGCCCTTGAGCACGTTGTTTACGGTAACGGCGTTCAGGCCGCCGATCTTGTAGCCGAGCTGCTTGAAGCGGGCCGCCACGCCGCGCACGAGGGCGGCGGATCTGTCGCGCTCGTTTTCCTGCGGCTCAAGCACGCTGAGATCGATGAAATCGCCGGGGTATTTATCGCTCTTTACGCTGATCACGCCGTTATCGGTTTTTTCGGCGCAGGCGACGGCGTCCAGATTGATGGCGGCGGCGATCACCTTGCCGTGGTTGTGGTCGGTATGGTTGCCGCACACCTCGGTGCGCCCGGGGGCGGAGAAGAAGCGGATATCGCTCCCCTCGCCGAACTGCTTGCGGTAGAGCTCCGCAAGATACAGGAAGCGCTCCCTTGCGGCGGGGATATCGGTATAGAGGCGGGAAAAGCGCGCGTCGAAGGCGCCCTCCCTGATCATGGTTTCGGTGGTTTTCAGATCATACATTTTCTTCGGATCCTTTCTGCTTTGCTTCTTTATTTTTTTTGGAAAATCTGAACGTGAGCCCCATTATGGCCTGCATCAGGAAGAACGACGTGCCGCTGAGCACGAGCAGTACGATGAGCGGGATATAGAACCGGACGGAAAGCGGATCGTATACGTTGTTGCCGATGTAGGTGTAGGAAATGAGCTTGGGCACGTAGGATACCATGGAGATGATGAAATACTTCCAGAACGGATATTCGAACGCGCCGTAGAGCTGGCTTATGGTGTTGAGGGGGAAAATGGGCACGTACCTGAGGGCGAAGAGCACCCACGGATCGGACTTGCCCTCGGTGGTGAAGGCGGTATTGATGGCCGGGTGCCGGTGCAGCACCTTGTTCATCCAGCCCTCGCCCATCTGAATGCCGGTGTAGTAGCGGAAGGCGAAGGTAAACGCCATGCCTGCCAGATCGATGAGCAGCGCGTAGCGCGCCGGGAACACCATGGCGGTGATGATATAGAGCGCCGGGTAGGGGTAGATGGGGGTGAGGCTGCGCAGGATATACAGCAAAAAGATCACAATGATGATCAGCCACCGGTTGCCCAGCGCCGCCACCTCGTTTTCAAAATCGCGCAGTATATCGAGGTACTGCTGATAGCGTACCTGCACCTTATCGATCTGCATCACGATCACGATCACAAGCAGCGCCGCGGCGGCGATGAAGCTCGCAACGCCCAGCACGCGGAACAGACGGATCAGAGATGTTTTTTTGTCTCTTTTTTTCTCAGGCAAGATATCACCGACCTTTTGAGACCATAATGAATCAGTTTATTATACTATATTATTCGGGAACGGTCAAGGGG
>CAMVBR010000160.1 GCA_947165755.1 uncultured Clostridia bacterium | reverse complement strand
ATCAGAACAACATCCGTACATTTCAACTGTGCTTGCAGCTTGCAGCTTGCAGCTTCGCGCTATCAGCGCGACAAACTGAAATCTACTCTTTTTCCTTATCCCGCTTCTTCGCATCCTCCGCGCAGAGCAGCACGAAGCCGCCGAGGGAAAACACGCTGATGGCGAAGGAGAGGTGCGGGTTCCAGCCTGTTACGGCCGTAAGCCATGGGGCGATCGTTTTGCCCGAAAGATCCTCGATCAGCGGCAGGATCACCGCCGACGTGAGCCGCAGCACCGCATACAGGATCCCGGCAACGGCCAGTACGCGGGAAAACACCCGCAGCGCCCGGTTTTCGGGCAGCAGCCACGAGGCGTACCAAAAGTAGCAGCACAAAAATATGGGCATGGAAAGCGCGATGAGCGCCGCCGAAAACACGTAGGACGTGAAAAAGGCGGGCGGCTCCATAATGAGCTGCAGCGCCGTGATCAGCAGCATGATGAGCGGCATCAGGAACAGCGCCAGCGTATTCCACGCGTTCCACACGTGCGGCTGCCGCCAAAGGGACGTGCCCCGCACCAGATGCAGGCAGAAAATCAGCATCACGAGCACCAGCACCGTATTCATGGACCGGAGCGCAACGGCGTCGGCGCTGCCGAAAAACCGTGAGGCGATCAGCAGCGCACTGATAACAACGCCGGTAACGCCCGGCTGCGGTCTGAGTTTTTTCTTCTCTTCCATAGGCAATACAACAAATCTTATTTTCCGAATAATCCGGCCAGCTTCCGTCCTCCGGGCGGCGGGGGCGGGGGCACGTTCTTTACCAGCACCGTTTGCTCGCCGATTTTGCAGATATCCTTTCTGCAGATCTTTACGGGAGGGCGGGGCCTGAAGAAGCCGCCCCCGGGGGAAACGAGCAGATGCACCAGCTCCCCGGTGGCCATATCGAATTCCACGTCGGTAATAAAGCCGACCCGGTCGGCCGTATCCACGTTGATCACGTCTTTGCGGCAGAGCTCAGTAACCGTGCAAAGCATAAAATCACCTCACAACAGTATATGAGCGAGCCGCCGCGGGGTTGCTCAGTTTTCGCCCAAAAAGCCGAAATACCGCCCCAGCCAGTAGCTCATGAGCCAGCTCATGGGGGAATCCACCATGCTGTCGTCCCCGCCGCAAAGCTCACGCGCCATGCAGTGCAGGCTGCCCAGCACCCGTTCCGAGGCGGGCGCGGCGCATTTTAAGTGCGGTTCCTCCCCAAACTGCGATACGCGCTCCTCCTGCCCCAGCTCCGCGCGGCCGGAGAGGTCGGTTTTATAGCAGGTGAGATCGATGGGGTATTCCTCCAGCACGCGCACGGCCTCGTCCGTATCCGTATGGCCGCCGTTCGCCCAGCCGAACAGGAAGGCTGCGAAGGGATAGCCCTCGTCGCGGATGTATTCATAGTGGCGGCGCAGCCCCAGCAGCGCAAATCGCCGTACGTCGGGGTCCGTTTCGAGCCGCAGCAGATGCACGCCCACGTATACCGTGAGGCGGTCGTCGATGTGGTTGGAATGGGCGTCGTCTTTTTTATAGGCCAGCACGTTCATGCCGTAGTGGTGCTTTTTCAGCAGCTCGCGCTTTGCGTTCAGGTAGGTCTCGTCCCCGGTCATGTGATAGGTAACGGTAAGAAAGCTGAGCAGCTCCAGAGAATTTACGCCCTTTTCAAAGCACCAGCCGTTGTCGCGGTTCAGATCGTCCGGGCCGAAATGCGCCCACGTGGTGGGAAGGCCGTCCGCGTCGCACAGGGTGAAGCCGTGGCCGAGGATATGGTCCGTCATGGCTTTGGTGGCGGCGGCGAGCTCCTTCTTTTCGGCTTCGTCGGCGCACAGGTCGTAATACCAGCAGTTGGCGAAATAATGGCCGGTGAGCTCGTCGGAGGAGGTCTCCCCCTTCCATTCCAGCGGGCCGGTCTCGTCGGCGGTTAGGTGCCATTCGGGGTTGCCGTTGCCGAAGCGGTGCTCGCCGGGGCGGCGGTAAGCCCGCGCCGGGAAGCCGGGAATGCCGGAAATGCGCTGCAGCTTCAGCATGGCGTCCATGGCCGTGCGGGCGGCGGTCTTCGCCGCGGGATCGCCCGTAAGGGCGTATTTGATGGCCTGCACGCCCACCTGATCGGCGGTATAAAGGCCGTCGTTATCGGTAACGGCCACGCGGCCGGTGGAAAGATCGCCGTTCACGGTGCCCCGGCGGGAGGTGACGTACCCCTCGCGGGTGAATTGCGGGAGCAGGCTTTCGTAATAGGCAGCCTTTTGCGCCAGCGTCATGGGAACGAAGCGGATCCTGCTGAGGCCGTTCTCTGTGCCGACCCAGAGCTCGGTTTCGTCGGCGTTCGGCAGCACGAAGTATACGCGCTTGCCCGCGAGATAGCGGGATGGGCCGTAAAAACGGGTATTTTCACCGTTTACGATATATAAGCCCTCGTGGGTGCCCACGTAGATATTTTTATCGCCGAGAACCAGCGCTGTAACGCCGCACTTCGGAAACTGCGGTAATTCCTCGGGGGCGAGCCATTCGCTTTTGCCGTCGAATACGTAAAGGCCCCGGTCGGAACCGCACCAGAGGGCGCCGAAGCCGTCGGCGGCCATGCAGTTGATTTGGATCTCCGGCGTATTGGTGAGGCACGGCAGCATATTGCCGAAGCGGGGACGCTTGCCGAACAGACGCAGCAGTGAGAGATCGGCGGCCACCCACGCCTCCCCTTCGGGAGAAACGGCAAGGCACCTCCCCTGCCCGGGGGCCACGTCCTGCGCGGGCACGAAGCCTTCGCCGGTATAGCGGTAAAGCGCGGTTTGCGTCAGGGCGAAAACGGAACCGCCGTTTTCGCGGATGGAGAGCACGGGGCCGTCCGTTTCGGTCAGCAGAGACAGGGAAGTATCGCGTATGGCGTAGATCCCGTTTTCCCCGGTGGCGGCGATCGCGCCGTCCGGCAGCAGGCAGAGCGAATACACGCTGCGGTCCAAGCCGCTCAGGCGCAGGAACCTGCCGTTCTCCTCCAGCCGCAGAACGCCCTTATCGGTGCCGATATAAAGCCTGCCGGATGCGTCGTAAACGGCGCACATCACGCGGCAGGCCGCCGCAAGGGCGCTGCCGAAATACTTTTTGGTAAAGATCTGGGGCGTGGGCTGCAGCTTCAGTTGGTAGCTCATACGATCAATCCTTTATGAACTGCGGCAGGAATTCCCTGTGCGCGTCCTTCATCTCTTCGTAGCAGGCGCGGGACCGGGCGTAATCGCCGATCAGCGGATGCACCATCATGGCGTTGTAGGCGGCGATATCGTCGCCGTTGATCGCCGCTTCTATGGTATATTTCTCATAGGCTTTCACCGCGGTCATCAGGGCTACGATATGGCGGTTCCAATACGGGCCTACCGGTACCGGCTCGGCGCCGTTCGCGCCGATCTTCGCGGCGATCTCCACCACGTCGTCGTCCGCCATAAAGGGCAGCGTGCCGTTGTTGAGGATATTCACCACGTGCACGTCGCCGGTATCGTTGGCGATGGCGTCGATGAGCGAGCAGGCTGCCAGAGAATACTTGTGGCCGCCGCGCTTATCGAGCAGCGCTGGCTTTACGCAGAGCGTCTCATCCTGATACATTTTGAGAAGCTGCTCCTCGATCTCCATACATACGCGGGCGCGGCTCTTTTTATCCTCTTTCAGGTGCTTAAGCTTTGCGTCGCGGTTATAGAAATACTGCAGGTAAGAGGACGGCCATCCGCCGCAGGCGCGCAGGCAATCGAGATCGAAGCCGTCGTCCACGATATTGGCCATCACCTTGGGGGCAAAGCCCTCTTCAAAGAGCTTATCCATCAGCTCCACGCCGTCTTTTTTCACGCTGGTGACCCAGCTCAGGTGGTTGAGGCCGAGGTAGGTGATATCCGCGTCGCCGCCCACGGTCTCTTTGATATCGTCCAGCATATCGATGGGCACGTTGCAAAGGCCGATGCACTTCACGTTGGTGTGGTTCAGCACGAAATCGGTGACGATGCCCGAGGGATTCGTGAAGTTGATGAGCCACGCCTCGGGGCAGATCGCCTCGATCTTTTTGCAGATATTCGCCATCACGGGAATGGTGCGCAGGGCCTTGAACATACCGCCGATGCCGGTGGTCTCCTGCCCGATCAAATCGTACTTTACAGGGATGGTCTCATCCAGATACCGGGCGGGCAGCTTGCCCACGCGGATCTGCGTAACGACGAAATCCGCGCCGACCAGAGCCGAATCCAGATCGTCGGTCATCACGACCTCGGTATCCATGCCCGCTTTTTTGAGCATGCGCACGCAGAGGTTACCCACGATGGTACGCTTGCGCGCGTCGATATCCATGAGCACGAGCCGCTTTAATTTCAGCGAATCGGGCCGTTTCAGAAAGCCGTCTACCAGCTCGGGGCAGTAGGTGCTGCCGGAGCCGATCACGGTAACGTTGATTTCTTTCATGTGTATTACCCCTTTTTTAATTTTTGAGTGTTAAGATTTCCAAAGGCGATATGTTGCATTGCAACGCGATATATTTCCTTCGGAAATGCGATATATTTCGCTTTGCTCAATGCGATATGATATGAATTCCTTTTCTCGTCCCGCAGGGACATATCGCGCCATCAGGCATATCGCATCCCATAGGGATATATCGCGAATTCCAACGGAATTCATATCGCTGTCGGGCAATGCCCGACTATTCCAGCATCCAGTTGATGGCGCCCGTTACCGGCGGCACGGTGAGCCGGGTAAAGCGGCATTTGCGGCCGGTGCGCTTTTCGGTGAGCGCCTGCATCTGCGCGATGTATTCGTCCGATACGAGCTTGGTGTGCATGGAGCCCGAGAGCACCACTTCGATCACGTCCTCGGTAAAACGCTGGGTGCGGATATGCCCGGCGATGAACTCGGCGCCGCGCTCGGCCATGTAATCCGATACGCCCTTCGCGGGGGCGTCGCCCTCGGCGAGGGCCTCAAAGAAAACGTCGATCATATCGCGGATGAAGCGGTCGTCCTCCTGCTCGTAGCGCGGGATGAGGGCAAGCAGCTCCTCCTTGTTGGCGGCGATGCCGAATTTTTCGATCATCTTCTGCGTGCAAAGCGTTTTTTCGCCGCCCAGAACGATCTCGTTATATACCAGGCGGAAAGCGTTGGAGGCGATCCACGTGCCGCCGCCCACGTCGCCTGAAAGGGGGCCGAAGCCGCCGATCTGCTTCAGGTTGCCGTTGGAATCGATGGAGTTGCAGCAGGTGCCGGTGCCGCAGTTGTAGCCAATGCCGCTTTTGCCGGAAACGCCCGCCTTCACAACGATAAAGCCGTCGTTATACAGCGCGAAGGGGATCTTCAGCCCGGCCTTTTTCAGCGCCTTCGCCATGGCCTCCTCCTGATAAGGGTGGTCCATACCGGCCAGCGCCATGAGCACGAAGGTGACTTCGTTCTGCATCAGGGCGTTATTGAGCAGCAGTTCTTCAACGCCGCGCATCAGGATGCCGGCGGCCTCGGGAATGCCGCCCGCCAGATTCTCGTGGTTGGTGCCCTCGGTTTTCACCGAGGCCAGCATATTTTTCTTTTCGTCGAACAGGGCGTACTGGGTTTTGGTGCCGCCGCCGTCCACGCCGATGTAATAACTCATTTCTCTTCCTCCGTATCGTCAAAAAATTCTTCGCAAACCGCGTCCAGGCAATACCTCGACCGGCGGAAGGGGGCGCGGTCGATCCACTTGCCGTTGGTGAAATCGGGGATCGGCACCGGCATGCCGCCCATGGCCACGCTCTGCTCCGAAAGGCAGGTGATCG
>CAMVBR010000159.1 GCA_947165755.1 uncultured Clostridia bacterium | reverse complement strand
GCGGCACGCACGCGTCGGCGAAAACGCTCCACCGGAGCGTTTTCTTCCGAACCGCTTCGCGGTTCTCCCTCCTGTTCGATTCTCGTCCTCTGCTCAAAAAGGATGTAAAACGGCCCACCCTGTTGGGCGAGCCGTTTAACGTATCAACTGCTTTTATCAAAAATGTCAGAAATGATTATCTATATACTCTTTTAAATCGCTGTATTTTTTTACACTTCCAAACATAAAAATCGTATTCTTTATCATAAGAGAACAATAATCACGTTCTTTTTCCTTGTCGGTTTGCGTAATAACGAAATCACTTGCCGGGATATCAAACACCTCAAATTGCTCTGAAGTACGAATGTTCGTTATCAAAAGACGGTCCCCCTCAAAGCGAAGTTTATAAGCACTGTATCGGCGCAACCAAAAGAATACCGCCACTATGCATGATATAATGACGAATACTTCAAAATACAAAAACGTTTGCCACGCGATAAAAAAACCGAGACAAGCTAAGAGAGAAAGAATCAGGAAAATAATAATCATCGGCTTAATTATTGATCTTCTTGCATACACCACATCTGTTTCGGTAACAAACACGTCATTCATAGTTTGGAAATCTCCTTTTTTATACTTCAATAGTATCATAACATGATAAAGAAATCAACAGATAAACTGAATGATTCTTACTTATGCGACTCAAATAACCCCATCTGATGTAACTTCGGACGAGAATCGCCCGCTCGCTCCCGCTCGCGGCACGCACGCGTCGGCGAAAACGCTCCACCGGAGCGTTTTCTTCCGAACCGCTTCGCGGTTCTCCCTCCTGTTCGATTCTCGTCCTTTGCTTCTGTAAACAAAAAACACACCCCGTGGGTGTGTTTTTTGTTTGGTGAACCTCTTTTTCACAATTCCGAACAGCGCATTCGACTTCGGATTGTATCCGTTCCGCGCATTCTGCGCCGGGATCTGTGCGGATCAGCAAATCGATTCTGCATTTGCCGGGATCGTCGGGCTCCGGATCAAAAATGTCGATCCTCTCAACGTAGGTTTGGATGATATTCTGTCGGCCCTCGTCGCTTTGCAGCATCGTATCCCACGCTGCGGCAATGTTTTCCAATTCTGCGAGAAAGTCCTCCGCCTCCTTCGGCGCATTATCCTGACGGATCCTTATCGCAAGCTCCGCTTCACATTCTTTTATAAGGCGCGATTCCTCTTTGCTGAGATCATACCATTCCGGGTCGTCGGTATCGAGATAACACTGCATCGCCCGTTTTTTCTTTTCAGTATGCCTCTTGATTTCGCTCTTCAATTGAACGATGCGGGGATCTTCCTCGTGCAGACGAATCGCCTCTTTGGCGGCGCGCACGTATTCATCAATCTGATAATCGCTCCAGATCCGCTGCGTTACGATGGCAAGGACCGCTTCTTCAATCGCATCCTTCGGCACGTTCTGTTTCCGGCAGCGTTCGTCGCCCTTCCCGTGTTTGCGGCGTTCACAGATATAGTAACAGTATTTATTCCCGTTTGCGCTTCTGCCGGATTCGGTAATCATTTCCGTTCCGCACAGACCGCAAAACAGCTTTCCACGAAGAATATATCTCTTCCTCGCCGGTTCAGCCGCACCCTTATGCTGTCTGCTTTCCCGCATGATCTGAACGCGTTCCCAAACGTCCTCAGACACGATCGGATCGACCACGCCCTCGGTTGTATAAACCTTGTGTTCCACTTTGTTATTGAACACGCTGACCTTTGTGCCGATATAAATCGGGTTCGCAAGTATTCTGTTCACGGTATCCCGATTTACCTTTGAGCCGCGTGAAGTTCGCACGCCGTTGTCGTTCAAAAACTGCATGATTTCGCCGGTCGTCATTCCGGCAAGATACATATCAAACGCCTGCTTCACAAAGGGACTTGTCGTTTCATCCACAGCGTACCGTTTGCTCTTTTTTCCCTCGCCCACAACCTTCAAGCCGATCGGAACAGCGCTGCCGCCGTTAAAGCGACCGTTTTTCACGTTGTCACGCATACCGCGCACTACGTTTTTCCGAAGCTGGGCAACGTATTCTGAAGCCATTGTTACGTGAACGGCTTTTGAAATCTCGCCGCCGTAACCGTCGTCAAATACCTGCGTCGCGTACTCGATCCGAACGCCGTTTCTGTTCAGGGCATTCTCATAACCGTAAAAGCCGCCGTGTTCCTCGCGGCTGATGCGGTCAAGCGCGTAGGATACGACGACGTCGAATTCACCGTACTCTGCATCCTCGATCAGCTTCAGGAAATCGCTCCTCTTTTCCACGTCGTGCGAGGCGGATTTTGCGCTGTCGGAATACACACGAATCAGGCTGTAGCCCTTTCGCGCAATATAATCCGAACATTCCTTGACCTGCTGCTCTATGCTTGCTTCTTTCTGCTTGTCGGAGCTGTATCTCGCATAGATCACCGCGCGATTCCTTATAACTTCAACCTCGCGGAGGTCTTCAACCGTACATTTTAATGCCATAACAAATTCACCATCCTTATTTCGAGTATACAGCGCGGATTCTCTTTCGACAAATGTGCGAATCAGCAAACGCCGATAGCAAAGGCGTCTGATGCCGTCAGACGTTTGCGCATTTTATCGTACGCGACGTCGATGACGTGCTTCGCCCAGTTGCCGTCCTCCATCTCAAACTCCTCCGCGATGCTTACGTATGAATTTGCGTGCAGGGGTTTTGGTTCGCGTTCGCCCTTTTTGTTTGTGATCATTTCCGGCTGCAGGCACTCGGAGCAGAAAGAGAGGTCCATTGCGACCATTTCCTTCTCCCGGTAGGTGAGAGAATCATACGCATCCATTACGGTGTCCGCGCGCACTGACGCAAAGAAAACCGTTTCCGGATCCCATGAATAATCTCCGACCAGATCTTCGCATGAATAGTACGCATCTTCCTCGTCCGGGTCGGGCCCCATATTGTAATAGTCCACGAAACGGTTGTTACGGTCGCCGGCGAGCAAATATTTCAGCGCCTCTTCCGGCGGGATCTCCGCCGCCTGCGCGATTTTTTCTATTGCCTCGTCGTCGGATCTGCTTCCATATTCGCGATAGAACCGCATCACGTCGCGCAGCCTTTTGTATTGATATTTCGACGGGACCGAATGCCTGCAATAGCAGGTGCGGACGAAATCGTGCATTTCGGTTTCTCCGTATTGCTTTGCGTAATCGAAAAACACCTTTTCTTTTTTGACGTCGTATTTCTGCAGCGCCTTCATCATACCGTTCAGATATGCGCTTTTCAGATCTTCAAAGCAGCCCTTGACGTGATACCGGACCTCGAAGGCCGACACTTCCAGATTGATCAACGGTTCACTGACCGAAAGAAAGTAATTTAACGACGTTTCTTTCCTTTCGGCGAGATAGTTTTCAATATGCCGCTGCATGGTATCGTTCATATTGCAGCCTGGGATCGTCGCCTTTTCAACCGGGCAGGCCTTGCGCAGAAAACGGTAGGGGTCTACGCGGACCTCTTCGTCCTTCTCCTTTTCCTTTTTCGGGCGGTCGTCATCTTCATCGCCGTCGCCGTTTTCTGTTTCGGCAAAGTAATCGTCTTTCTCGTCCGGATTCTCGCCGTCGTAATCGTATTCAAATTCGCTTTCGTCGTAATCTTCTTCGTAAACCTCGTACAACGATTCAACCTCCCGTTGCTATGCCGAACCGAAACCGCTCGATGGGGCGGCGGCGTAAAACCTTTTTTTATTCATATCCGTAACGTACGCGCCGTTTGCGTAGGCGGTACTTTGAATTGCCTTATCCCTGCAGTCCTCTGCCGCTTGTTTTGCAAATGCTTCTGTTTCTGCGGAGATCTTTCCTCTGCTTTTGTCTTTCCGGATACTGTCGTAAACTCTTTTGTATACGATCAGGATCGGATCGTTTGCCGCACGCTCCTTTTCTCCGCGGCGCTTTCCGACCGCCCTGCAGGTCAGCACTCTGTGGTTTCTGCCTTCGATACCGGATAAACCGCTGCAATACCGTTGCGGACGGCTGTCCGTCTTCAGATAATACTTGCCGCAGATCTCACATTTACGCGGATAGTGACCGAAACCGAGCCCATGATAGAAATCATAGAAGATAAAATCGATGTATCGGCTGAAATATAACCTGTTCGCCAATTGTGATTTGTTCCTGCCGGAGAATTCCGCTTTCACAAACTGCGTCTTTGTTTGCGTCGCTACTTTTGGCAGTGTTTCAAACGCGATCGGCATCATGTGCTCGGCGTCCGCCTTGGGAAGCGCGCCGAATCGATCCGCCAGCGCGCCGATCTTTCGTTTTGAATACATAAAATCCTGATATAATTCGCCGTACAACACGGTCAGATTCTCATATAATCTGTGGCTGTTCGCCGCCATATTGAAAAAGAGGTTGGCGTCGAGATCCGGGCGATTTTCACGCAGAATGTCATACGGGGTCATCCCTGTAGAAGCGGAGATCACGCAGCATTCGTTGTAGAGTCTGCGAAACCCGATTACGGAGCCGGCAGAGAAAGCGCCGTTTATCGCGGCAAGCTGCACGTCCGTTGCAAACGCCGTAAACGGGTGCACGGTTTTTACTTGCCGAAGAAGAGAAATGATATCTGCCCCCAGAGCGTCAAGAGATTCCTGTGGGATAGCGTCAGCTTCGAGTTCGGTGGAGTAACCGTAAATCCTCCGTGAAAGTTCTTCAAACTCTTTTTCCTCTTCCGGTCCGTTAAAAGAGTTCAGAAGATCGACGCAGCACGCGCCGACCTTGTACTCTTCACCGTTGACCTTGACCTTGTTCCCGGCGTAATCCGCAACGATGTAGTCATAAGCTTTTTCCACCGGTTTTCCTCCGTTCAGCAATGCTTCAGAATATGCCGCACGACGCCCTGGATCGCCACGATCCGCTTGTCGCAGAGCTTATCCGGGTATTTCGCCCGGTTTTCATAGGCGAGGATCGGGACGCTGCGGCGGAAGCCCTTCAGCCGCTTGACCTGCGTTTCGCCCTCGTCGTCCAGCGCGACCACGATCTCACCCTTCTTCGGCGGGTAAGCCGTTTCCACGAAAAGCAGGTCGTTTTCGCTGATCCCGGCGTCCTCCATGGAATCGCCCTTCGCCGTGATGATAACCAGATTACGTTCCGGGAACAGGTGCGCGGGAAGATTGATATACGCCTGAATATTCTGCTCCTCCGGCGAACCGGGGCCGCAGGAGGCGTTGTTATCCAGCAGAACGGCGGTGTTCTCCTGATACCCGATCTTGCCGTCCATCGGTAATTCGATCCGCCCGTCCTGATACGCCAACATACCCTTTTCGTCCATCTCCTTCAGATAGGCGTGGATGGTGCTGGTAGAATTCCCGAACGCCGCGGCAATGATCGCAACCGTGGGTTGTTCGTGGTTCTCGATCATATAATCGGTGATATATTTCAGAATGTCGTTCATTTTTTCGGGATTCTTTGAGCGCATACCCGTTCCTCCGATTTCTAAAGCGAATGACATATTCGGTTTAGGTTCAATATACATCATCTTTCTGTTTTTGTCAAGGGATAAATGAAAAAAGACAATCCCGCACGGTGGAGATTGTCTTAAAACCATGTAATAATAGTTGTAAAACTAATAAAAAACAAATGACATCAATTTAAAATTGTGCTATAATGGTCTCATATCCTTTAGGAGTATACATTATGAAAAAGCTAATTTCAGTTATATTAGCCTGTGTTTTGCTTGTTACCGTGTTCAGCGGGTGCGGCAAAATCGGAGGCGCTAAAAAAACAATATTTATCTATATGTGCGGCTCAAATCTGGAAACGAAGCAGGGGCTTGCGG
>CAMVBR010000158.1 GCA_947165755.1 uncultured Clostridia bacterium | reverse complement strand
GCTGGTCACTGGCCACTGGTCACTGGTCACTTGCTCAGCGATAAACTGAAATTTGCCGTATTACTCATCATCTACGGAGAATCACGTTATGAGAATATCCATGATCGCCGCCGTGGGCGAACACGGCGAGCTGGGGAAGAACAACGCGCTGCTGTGGCGGCTGGAGGGGGATTTGCCCTTCTTTAAGCGCGTCACCATGGGCAAGCCCGTGGTGATGGGCCGCAAAACCTACGAATCCATGGGCCGGGCGCTGCCGGGCCGCCGGAATATCGTGATCACCCGCGATAAGTCCTTCTCCGCGCCGGGCGTGGAGACCGCGCCCTCCCCGGGGGCGGCGCTGGAAAAATGCGTGGGCGCCGAAGAGGTGTTCGTGATCGGCGGCGGGCAGATCTACGCGGCCCTTCTGCCGGTGGCGGACAGGCTCTATCTGACCGAGGCGCGGGCGAGCGACCCCGCGGCCGATACCTTTTTTCCCGCCTTCGATAAAACCCGCTTTGCCCGCACCGTGCTCGACGAGGGCGGCGGCGACGTGAAATACGAACACGTACTCTACGAAAGAAAATAAGTTTTTATGACACTGAAACGTTATTTCGGCGACCGGGCGTTCTATAAAACCGCGCTCACGGTCGCTTTGCCCATCATGCTGCAGAACCTGATCACCAATTTCGTCAGCATGCTCGATAATATCATGGTGGGGGCGCTTGGCACCGAAGAGATGTCCGGCGTATCCATCGTGAACCAGATCACCATGATCTATATTCTGGCGCTGTTCGGCGGCATGAGCGGCATCGGTATTTTTACCGCGCAGTTTTACGGCAAAAAGGACGAGACCGGCATCGCCTACACCGTGCGCTTCAAGCTGATCGTGGCGTTGGCCACCTGCCTTGTGGGCGGGCTGGTGCTGATCCTGTTTGATGAGCAGCTCATTTCGCTGTTCCTGCACGAATCCGGCTCCGAGGGCGATATCGCCCTTACGCTGTCCTACGGCAAAACCTACCTGCGCCATTATCTGGTGGGCCTTGTGCCCATTGCGCTGGTGCAGGCCTACGCGGGTACGCTGCGCGAGACCGGCAACACCTTCTGGCCCATGCTGGCCGGTATGGCGGCGGTGGGCACCAACTGCCTGTTCAACTATATTCTTATCTTCGGCAAGCTGGGGCTGCCCGCCATGGGCGTGACCGGCGCCGCGGTGGCTACCAACATTTCCCGCGTGGTGGAGCTGGGCATTCTTGCCGTATATATCATCGTCAACCGCAAAAAATACCCCTATTTCTTCCGGCGCGGGTTCCGTATCCCCGGGGAGCTCATCCGCAGCATGGTGCTCAAGGGCGCGCCGCTGCTGGTGAACGAGGTGCTCTGGTCCTCGGGCATGAGTGCGCTGAGCATCGCCTTCTCGCTGCACGGGCTGGACGTAGTGGCGGCCTACTCCATCTCCTCCACGGTCACCAACCTCTTCAGTGTGGCGTTTATGTCCATGGGCGTGAGCATCGGCATCATCGTGGGGCAGAACCTCGGCGCAAGGGAATACGATCTTGCCGTGGATAACGTGCGCAAGCTGTTCACGTTCACCACGCTGCTGAGCATCGGCATCGGCGCGGCCATGTTCTTCTGCGGCCACTTCATCGGCCGGTTCTACAACACCACCGACGCGGTGAAGGACCTTGCGGTGTACCTCATCCGCGTGTACGCCTTCGTTATGCCCCTGCACGCCCTCACCAACGCCTCCTATTTCACGCTGCGCAGCGGCGGCAAAACCGTGATCACGTTCCTGTTCGATTCCGGCTCCGTGTGGCTGCTCATGGTGCCCGGCGCCTACGCGCTGTTTTATCTTGCGCATCTGAACATCCACGCCCTGTACCCCGCCGTGATGGGCCTTGAGATCCTGAAGGTGATCCTGGGGCTGGCGCTGGTAAAGAAAAAGGTGTGGATACGGACGATCGTTTGACCTTTTTTCAGGATAAAAAAGGGAATGAGAAATGAGAAATGAGGAATGAGAAATGTCGGTGGCGGCTTATAGCCGCATTATATAATGAGGTATGGACGAAGTCTATTCATTCCTCATCCCTCATTACTAATTCTTAATTGTTCTATTTCGTTTGCTATAAGAAAGGACCGAAACATGCTTTATCCCGAATTTACCGAAAACGCCGAAAACGGCGTAACGCTGTATTTCCCGCTGGGGAATAAAACGGAAAACGAGCTCATAAAAGAGCTCGAAAAAACCTACTACTGTTATGCCGCCGTGGGGGCGGTGAAGAAGGACGGCAAGACCTATATCGCGCTTACCGTAGAGGACGACGCGTCATAAAAACACGCGCATCGCGTCCATCAGCTCCTGCTCGGTTTTGATCAGCCGTTCCGATATCTTTACGGCGGGGCCTGTGGCGGTGGGAAAGCGGTTGATATATTCGCTCAGCTTTTTGATGCCCATATTGCAGCCGTCGATCATCAGCTCTGCCACTGTGGCGTCCGTGGGCTCCATGAGCAGCTCGGCGGCGATCTTGGTGTGGGTCATCAGCTTCGCCATGCCGCTCTGGTCCTTGCCCGCAAGGCCGTGTTCATCCAGCAGCGTGGTAATCTCGTTCGCCAGCTGCACGTGCTCGGTGCGGCTCTTCTTCAGCGCCGTGCGCAGTTCCTCGTTATTCGTGCGGTCGATCACCGCGTCGATGCTGTCCAGCGCGGTTTTTACGCCCGCGTCGCATTCCTGCAGAATGCCTTCGGTATCTTCCGTATGCATATTCTCGCTCCTTTTTTATTCACAGTATATGAATCGATCGGAGCTTTATTCCCGGAAAACGTTTCCAAAGGAGCCGTATGAGATCTCAACGCAACAAAACCATCGATCTGCCGCTGGAGGACTGCGGCGCGTATCTTGCGCGCTGCCTGCGTCCGAAGGGGCCGCTTGCGCCTGAGGACTGCGCGGATCAGGTGATCTGCGGCGATTTCTTCCGGGCCGCGCCGCTGCTGCCAGCCGGGGCTTTCCGGCTGCTGATCGCCGACCCGCCCTATAATCTGCGCAAAAACTACGCGGGGGAGGTATTCGCCCGCAAAAATGAAGCCGAATATCTGGCCTTTACCCGCCGGTGGCTGGGGGAGCTCAAGCGTCTTGCCGCCCCCGACGCCAGCGTTTACGTGTGCTGCGATTGGCAAACCGGCATTCTCATCGGCAGCGTGCTGCCCGAATACTTTACGGTGCGCAACCGCATCACGTGGCAGCGCGAGAAGGGGAGAGGCGCGAAAAAGAACTGGAAGAACTGCATGGAGGATATCTGGTTCTGCACCGTTTCGGACGATTACGTGTTCCGTTTGGACGCGGTGAAGCAGGTGCGTCAGGTGAAGGCGCCCTACCGCGTGAACGGCGAGAACAAGGATTGGGAGGAGACTGCCGAGGGGGAAAAGATCCGCCGCACCTGCCCCTCCAACTTCTGGGACGATATGACCGTGCCCTTCTGGAGCATGGCGGAAAACACGGCTCACCCCACGCAGAAGCCCGAAAAGCTGATGGCCAAGCTGATATTGGCCAGCTCCGAGCCCGGCGATCTCATTCTCGATCCCTTCGCGGGCAGCGGTACCGCCGCCGTGACCGCCAAAAAGCTGGGGCGGCATTTTACCGCGGTGGAAAAAAGCGAGCTCTACTGCGCGTGGGCGCAGCTGCGGCTGGAACGCGCCGAAACGTATTCCCGCATTCAGGGCTACGAAAACGGCGTATTTACAAAGAACTGATGTTAAAAAGAAACGAGCGGCAAACCGGGTTGGTTTGCCGCTCTGATTGCGTTTAAATCTTATTTTTTCTTTTTGCCGAACAGCAGGCCGTAGTTGCCGCCGCGGTCGTCGTTGGCTTCGGTGCGGGCGAAGGCCAGAGCCACGGTGAACAGCAGATCCAGATTCTGCTCGCCCGTAAAGATGCGGTAGAAACCGCGGGCGGGCACGGCGTTCGCCAGCTTGCCTTCCGTTTGGTCCTCCTCGTGCACACGGTAATTGCTTGCCTGAATGAGGGCGATCTCTTCTCCGTCGCGGTATACGCGGTACTGGGGCCACAGCGGCTTGCCCTCCATAAAGGAGGATTCCACCTTAACGCCGTTGCGCTTCAGGTGATCCCAGATATCCTCGCCGTCGAAGGAGAAGGTGGAATAGTTATCGATCAGGAAGCCCGAGCGCTCGGCGCTCTCTTCGTGGCCGATCAGGTGCGGCATGGTCTTGTTGTGGATATGGTCGATGAAATCCATGCGGGTGGCCGAGAGCATGGTGAACTTGGTCACCTTGGCCTCAAACAGCACCATGCGGTTTTTGTCCTCGATGCGGTGGCCGTATTTGGCCGTGCCGGTATCGGTGATAAAATACAGCTCGCGGGATTCGCCCTTTACCGAGGGGGCGTATTTGAAACCGCCGGGGTAGAGCTGCTCGTTTTCTTTCTTGCCGCTCTTTTCCTTCGCGGTCATGAATACGAAGCCGGCAACCAGCAGACCGCCCACGACGATCATGTAAATACCCGCGCCCGTGCTCTTGGTTTTTACCACGGCGGGATCGGAGGGCTTGTAAAGGGCCTCAACGGTATCGCCGGTCTTGAGCTTTTCGGCGTTGTTTACCGAGATCTCCTCCTGATACTGCTTGCCGTTCACCGTATATTTTACGATCACGGTGTAATACGTATCCTCGCCCGCGTCCTCGCGCTCCACCGAAACCACGGTGGTGGAAACGGGCTTGTAGCCCGCGGTGGCGAAAAACGTAAAGTAGACGCCGAGCGCCAGCGCAAGCACGCCGGCCACAGCCATAATATACTTGAATTTGATGCCTTTTATCTGCATAACGGAGAGTCCTTTCTTTGATCAGCAGAGCTTTGCCCCGGCGGGGATGTGGGGATCCACCATGAGCAGGTGGAGCTTTTCTTCTTCGCCCTCTTTGTGTACGGCGCTGATGAGCATACCGCAGCTTTCGATGCCCATCATGGGGCGGGGCGGCAGATTTACGATGGCGATGCAGGTTTTGCCCACAAGCTGCTCGGGCTCGTAGAAGGCGTGGATGCCCGAAAGAATGGTGCGGTCCGTCCCGGTGCCGTCGTCCAGCGTGAACTTTAAGAGCTTTTTGCTCTTCGGCACGGCTTCGCAGGCCTTCACCTTCACGGCGCGGAAGTCGGACTTGCAGAAGGTCTCGAAATCGACGCAGTCGGCAAACAGCGGCTCGATGACCACGTTGGAAAAATCGGGCTTACTGTTTTCGATCAGCGGCGCGCCTTCAACGGCGGGGGCGGCGGCGGGTTCGCAGCAGCAGGTATCGCCCTCCGCGGGGCAGCATTTCTCTTCTGTGGAGGCGGCGGGGGCGTCCTTTTTATCGGAGGCCAGCGGCTTCATGGTGGGGAAACAAAAAAAGCTTTCATATTTTCGTCCCCAAACGCCTTAAACCTTACCATTCCGTCATATCTCTTTTTTAGCATTTCCCATATTGAATTATAATTTACCATGATGTATCGGCTTAATGGAGACTAAATTGGAGACTTCGGCGAAAGGGTTTCATTGTTTTGAAAGCGAGAAGCTTTCTTTGCTGACAAATTATTATAGCACAGAAATCCCGAAATTTCAAGATGTACGGGCATTTTTGCGCTTCACGGAGAAGAACAAATTTCGACAAAAGTGTATGTCGTTCTCGTTCTCTGATGTGATATAAACATGATTCTTCCTGAAAAGTGCTTTGATTTGAGCTGCCATAGCAAATGGATCTTTGCTGTTTATCTCGCAGTATGTAATACCGTTTTGATTGCCGTCTTTTAGCCAATTCTATCATTTTTTTGCTGTAATCAAAAGCGAC
>CAMVBR010000157.1 GCA_947165755.1 uncultured Clostridia bacterium | reverse complement strand
CCGCCGCATACCCGCGTCTCTGCGCAATAGCGGCTGTGGTCAGCCGCGCTACCGACGGAATGGCAAACACCCCGACTAACTGCAATATGCAGAAAACCATGATGAACCAAAAAAGAGCGTACCGCTTTCGCGGTACGCTCAACGTTTATTTCAGAGCTTATCTCTTGAACAGCTTGGTGAAGAAAGCGGCGATCTTGGCAAAGAAATCAGAGATGGCCTTTGCGAAGGAGCTCTTCTTCACGGTTTCTTTTACGACCTCGGTGGTGGCGTCAACCACGTCGCCGGCGTTGGGCTTCACGGTCTCTTCCACGATCTCGGAAGCAAGCGCTTTGCTCTCGCCCTTCACGGTGTAGCTGTCGGAAGCGGTGTTCACGGCGATCACGTCGCCGGCGGCCAGCGTTTCGGCGGCATACTTGGTGCCTTCGGCGTTTGCAACAGCCACGGTCACTTTGCCGTCGGCAGTGGCGGTCACGGTGGCGGCGGCGTCGGTCACGAACACGGCGGTGAGGGTCTCACCGGAATAATCGGAGGTAACGGTCTTGGATTTGCCGATGGCATTCACGGCAGCAGGGCCGTATACGTACAGGGAGCCCACGTAAGCGGCGTTATCGTCACCGAACAGGATGCCGCGCATAACGTCGATGGCGGCGATCATCATCTCGGTGTCGTTATAAACGGTTTTGTAGAGCTTGTTCTTGATGGCGGTGATAATGCCTTTGTTCTCGGCAAGCTTGTAGTTGTAAAGGGCCTGCTCGGAGATGGCTCTGGTGGTGAGCATCATATCTACGGAACTGGCCTGCTTATCGGCGTCGTCATCGGCAAGGGCGGCGGCGGTGTAGTCAGCCAGATCGCTCTGGAAGTAGTAGGTGGTCTTCACGGTATCGATCAGGGTATAAAGGTCGCCGGTGTTCCAAAGCACGTTGGCGATGCTGGTGCCGATCTGATAAACCTTCAGGGCGGTGGCGGTGTAAACGTTGGTGTTCATAGCCAGCTTTGCAAGATACTCAAAGGCCATGTTGGCGCCGTCGCCGGCAGCCTCGGCAGCGAGATCGGCAAGCACGCTCTCAACGCTGGCTTCCATCTTCGCGATCAGGTTTCTGGCGGCGGTGGCAAGCACGTCGTAAGCGGTGTTATCGGCTACGTACTGCAGCATATCGATGTAGTAGGCGTTGGCCATCTGTACGGAGAGGACCTCGGCGTAAGCCTTGATGAACTTATCTCTGTATTCCTGATAGGCGTTGCCCACCTTGATCACGCCGTTGATCACGTCGAAGGTGGTGCCCCAGCCCTCGCTGGCGAACACTTCGATCTTGGCGTACTTGTTGACCTTCTGAATGAAGTCGTTTACGTCTTCCGCGGTTTCAAGGACCTTGATGATCTCGTCCACGTAACCGTCGTCGAAGCTGTATTCGGCTTTTTCAATGAGGCCGAGCAGGATCGCTTCCGCGTCCGCAACGTTTACTTCCTTGGTGGCGTAGTTTTTCCACGCGGCGTCGTAAAGCGCGAAGGCGGTGAGAACGTCCATGGTCTGGTTCATCTTGTTCTCGTTGATGTTAACGTAGTTCCAGCTGGTGTAGTTGCCGTTGTCAAGCAGGGTGTCGACCACGTAAGGATCGTAGGCGGCGGGCACGTCGGCGGCGAAAACAGCCACGGTGCACACGGAGAGGGAAAGGATCACGGCCAGAAGGACCGCGAGTGCTTTGTTCAGTTTGCGCATGGGAATCGATCTCCTTAAAGTTTTTGATAAATATATTTTATCTACCCTATATTTTAATAAATACGGATAAATTTGTCAATTGTGCGATTCATAAAATATTCACATAAAAAATGGGCAATATTCACCAAATTCGTATAAAACCTTTGTGAAATATTTCCGAATGTTCGTTTAAATATGAACGGAGTGTGAATGGTAAGTTTCAGTTTATCGGGCATCGAGCCCGACAAACTGAAGCTCACTTTGTTCGCGGGAGGGTGCTCGCTTTTGCTCGCGGGAGGGTGCTCGCTTGCGCTCGCGGGAAGGTGCTCGCTTGCGCTCGCGGGAGAATTACCGAGGAATTGTAACATTCCCGTGCCGCAAGGCACATCTCCCGTGCCGTCAGGCACGTCTTCCCGCGCCGTATGGCGCATTCTCCCGCACCGAAGGTGCACCCTCCCGTGAGCGCAGCGAACATTATCTCAGACCACCACCGCCGGCAGCGCCGAGAGCAGCAGCACGGCCAGGAAATAGGTGACCATATTGAACATCTTCAGCGGGTAGTTCTTTTTATACTTTTCATTAAACATAAGCACGGCGATCGAGAAATCGGAGGCCACGAACAACGCCGCGCCGCAAATGGCGACGGCCGTCGCATAGGGGCTGCCGCCCGCATTCTTAAAGAGCAGCCCCATGATCACGGCCTTGCAGAGCATGGTGGTGATCACCGCCGCGTATAATAAAATGGGGAGCTTGATCCAGCCCTTGAGGTTGGTGCCGATCGCCCACGAGAAGAGCAGAAAGCCGAGGCAGAAGCACAGCACGAACAGCATTTCGCCCAGCGAGAAAAAGCCGCGCCCGGGGTGGAGCTGCTCGATTTTGTTCAGAAAGGCGGCGATGAACACGAAATGCCCCGATAAAAAGCCTAAAAAGCCGATGGCGGGGAAGATCTTGTTCTGCCACAGGTGCAGAAACAGATCGCCGATCCAGCACAGCGCCAGCGCCGTGAACACGAGCCACGCGAACCGCGTGAAATTATGCCCGATGCACATGGCCAATATGCCGGTGATCATATAGCCGGTGGCGCCCGCCATTTTGAGGGCGAGGCTCTTTTTCGTGGGGCCGCCGCGCTGGGCGTTCACGAAAAACACGTTGATCACGTTCACCGCGATAAACACGAGAACGAACAGGAGCTTGAGAACGATCATGCTTTTTTCCTCCGTTTGAAAAAGTAGAGCTGGGCGAAGAATACGGCCACGGCCGAGCCGATGCAGAGCAGGATGCGGGGCAGGGTAACGGTGCGCTCCGCGGTGCCCGCCGCAATGGCCTCATAGTTCGTTTCCAGCGCGGCCACGGCGTTTTTCAGGGCGGTGTAGGCATCCCGCAGCGAAACGGTGGCGGCGGTGCGATCCGCCAGCAGCGCCTCGGCGTCGGCAAGCGCGTCGGCGTAGGCCTTTTTATAGTCGCTGAGCTTCAGCCTGGAAAGATCGGGCAGGTCCATGGTTTGCACCTCGTCATACAGGCCCTGCAGCCGCGCCCGGGCGGCGTCGTTGCGCAGCGCGTACTCGGCGAAGGCGGCGGGGTCGTCGGTAATGATCGCCCCGTAGCCGCGGCCGATCAGGTCGTCCCACCACTTTTCGGTGTCCTGCCGCGCCCCGGCGGTATGGGGGTCGCTCAGATCGGCGACGGCCCTTAAGCCCTCGCATTTTTTCAGCGTGCTCGGGTAGTAGATCACGCCGAACCGGTTGGTGGTTTTCAGCACCGCCCCCGCGGCGTCCGCCGCCCGCAGCTTTTTGAAGAAGGAGAGCACCGAGAATATGATATTGGAGCGCCGCCCCGCAATCACGGGCTGCGTTTTCCCGGTTTTACGCGCCAGCGCCAGCGTTTCAGCGGTATCCCCGGTGGGGTAGAGCGCGCAGCGCTCCGCGCCGGGCACCGCGAGTATCGTTTCCGCCTGAGAAACGTCGAACTGCAGCACGAGGGTGATCCCGGCTTCTTCGCAGGCGGCCAGCGCTTCGGCGAGCGTGGGCACGGTATAGCCGGTGGCCTTGCTGCCCTTGCCTCCCATGCGGTTTTTCAGGGGCAGGGCGGTGATCTCCGCGAAGGTCAACTCGGCGGTGTTTTCTTTTTCCGCGCCCAGCATCCGTTTGGCGGAGGCGCCCTCCAGCAGCACGGGAACGCCGTCCTTCGTTACGCTCACGTCGGCCAGCACGTAGGCAAGACCGTCCTGCGCCGCCGCCAGCAGGGCGGGAATGGAGTTTTCGGGCGCGTTCGTCCAGTCGCCCCGGTGGGCGATCCCCACGATGCCGCCGTCCGCGTCGGTAAGGTCCGGGGTTCCGGCCGCCAGAGCGCCCGCGCAGCAGCCGAAGGCCAGCAGCGCCGCCAGCGCGAACGTGATCAGTTTCAATACGTATCTTTTCATCTTATTATACTCCGTCTTGCGAATCAAAGCCGATCCGATTCCGAATTCCGCATTCCGAATTGCATTTTTGCTTCTCTCTTCGCACAATACTTCCCAATTATACTACCATATAAAAATTACATAAACAAGCCCATTTTTTACATTTTTATTCACAAATCAGGCGGCCGTGCTAAAATCTGCGTGTTTACAAAGAGAGAAAAAAGTGATACTATATATTGGATAACGTTTCGTTTTGTCGGAGGCAAAAATGTCGGTTAAAAAAAGTGCGGTGAAAGCGTTCGCGTCCGTGTCGCTGGACGGGATCTTCAAATATATCGATAAGGATCCGGAAAGAAACCTCGTTAAATTGCTCGAGGGCGCGCAGAAGATCTTCGGAGATAAGATCTTCCCCGCCGAGAATTTTGAAAAAATGAAGCGCGGCGCGGCGGACCCCAACAACATATACACCCGCCTGGCCAAGGGGATGCTCTCGGATATCGACCGGGGGCTGCTCAAGCATATGCTGCTCTCTCTGGGCATCGAGGCCGGGTATTTCGG
The DNA here is from genome assembly GCA_947165755.1 of uncultured Clostridia bacterium. Taxonomy (GTDB): domain Bacteria; phylum Bacillota; class Clostridia; order Oscillospirales; family Acutalibacteraceae; genus RUG806. The sequence goes on along the minus strand of CAMVBR010000157.1, from coordinate 1,152 downwards.
CACGAAGGAGGTGCGCGCCAACCGCGAAAAATACGGCTGCAACATTCCGTGGCAGATCCTCATCGATCCCACCTCCGCCTGCAACCTGAAATGCAAGGGCTGCTGGGCGGCGGAGTACGGCCACCGGCAGAACCTCACCTACGACGAAATGCAGAGCGTGATCACCCAGGCAAAGGCGCTGGGCACGCATTTTTATATGTTCACCGGCGGCGAGCCGCTGATCCGCAAAAACGATATCATCCGCCTGTGCGAGGAAAACCCCGACTGCGCCTTTATGGCCTACACCAACGGCACCCTCATCGACGACGCCTTCTGCGAGGAGGTGCTGCGCGTGGGCAACCTTGCCTTTGCCCTGAGCATTGAGGGCACCGAAGAGAGCAACGATTTCCGCCGGGGCGAGGGGGCCTACCGCCGCACTATGCAGGCCATGGAAACGCTGAAAAAGCACCGCTGCCTGTTCGGTATTTCGGTGTGCTATACCCGCAAAAACCTCGATTACGTGATCTCGGACGAATTCGTGGATCTCATGGTGGAGGCGGGCGTGAAATACGCCTGGTATTTCAATTATATGCCCGTGGGCCACGGGGCCGATAAGGAGCTGATCCCGCGCCCCGACCAGCGCAAAACCATGTATTTCTGGCTGCGCAAGATGCGCAATTCCGCCACCGGCAAGCCGCTGATGGTTATCGACTTCCAGGACGACGGCGAATACGTGGGCGGCTGCATCGCCGGCGGGCGCAACTATTTCCACGTGAATTCCGCGGGCGATATGGAGCCCTGCGTGTTCATCCATTATTCCGACGCCAACATCCGCACCCACACGGTGCTCGAGGCGCTGCAGAACCCGCTGTTTATGGCCTACCACAAGGGCCAGCCCTTCAACGACAACCACCTGCGCCCCTGCCCCATGCTCGAAAACCCCGATAAGCTCCGCGCCATGGTACGCGAGACCGGCGCGAAGAGCACGAACCTGATCATGGCGGAGGACGTGGATACCCTCTGCGGCCGCTGCGACGAGTTCGCGCTGGAATGGGCCGGCGTGGCGGACGAGATCTGGCGCACCACCAAGCACCCCGTTACCCATACGCAGTATTATAGGGACGGGAATCACGCCAAGAGGCAGTAGTCAGTAGTCAGACGTCAGTAGTCAGA
>CAMVBR010000156.1 GCA_947165755.1 uncultured Clostridia bacterium | reverse complement strand
GCGTCGGGCAGCGTCTGCTTCAGGTAGGCGGCGTTCTGCCAGTCGCCGAACAGGTTGCAGATATCGCCGTAAAGTACTTCGATCTTCATGCCTTATTACCCATCCTTTCCAGCAGCAGCTTTTCTTCGCGGCGCGCTTCATCAAGGAAATAGTTGTCGTACAGTACGTAGATGTTGTCGTATTTGTCGAGGTCCACCAGCTTCGAGCAGTCCTTCACCTCGTCGGTGGTCTCGATCTTTGAAAGGTCCAGCCCGGTCATGGCGGCGCGCAGCACGTGGTCGCGGCAGCGCTTGCCCGCGAAGATCAGGTGGGCGATGCTCCCGTCCTTCAGCGGCGCGTAATCCAGATCGTAGAGCCAGCAGGTGCTTTCGGAGTTGTTGATGTTGTCGGCCTTGTCGTCGATGATGAGCAGCACGCACTTGTTCTCGCCCGGGCGTTTCGCCACGTAGCTGAACACACGGCTCACCGCCACGGGGTTCTGGCCCTTCGAGAGGATCATGGTGATCTTCTTGTCGCCGTCCTCCACCTGCTCGAAGCGGGTGCGCACCAGCGCGGCCTCGCCGAAGGCGTCGGCGATCTTCTGCGCCGGAATGCCAAGCTCCGTGAGCAGCGCGATGGCGCCGCAGAAGTTGTATACGTTTACGATATTGTCGTTCACCAGCCGCAGCTTTTGGGTTTGATCGCCGTGCTTCACGGTGAACCAACCGTTTTCGCGGTCGATCTCCGTCACCACGTAGTCCAGCGCGGGGGATTCGAAATCGCAGGCCGTGCAGGCCCAGCGGCCGATGTGCTGAAAGCGCAGGTAATCCGCTTTCAGCCGCGCGCCGCATCTGGGGCAGAACACCACGTCCTTCGCGCCGCCGTCCTCGGGAGAAGCGGGGATCTCGGCGTCCATGCCGAAATAGGTGCGGTTTTTGCACTGCGGCGCAAGATTGGAGCAGATGATATCGTCGGCGTTCAGCACCAGCTTCGTTTGTGCCGGAATGGCCTCGTTGAGAATGAACGAGATGAATTCGGTGTTGGCGTTGCGCTTTACGGAATCGCGCATGATGTTGTTGCAAATGATATAGTCCGGCGCCATGTAGGGGTAAACGCGCAGCGAGCTGCGCTCATCCACCTCGATCACGGCACAGTCGTTTTTGTGCTTCCCCGTAAAGGTGGAATTCTGCAGCATCACGGCGGCCACGCCCGCGGCCACGTTGGAGCCGAAGGAGTTGTTCGTTACCCGGTAACCCATCTGCGTCAGCGCGCCGGCGATCAGGTTGCTGGTGGTGGTTTTGCCGTTGGTGCCCGTTACGCAGATCAGCGTTTCGGGCTTTTTCAGATGCGCCAGAAAATCGCCGCACAGCTTCAGCGCGATCACGCCGGGCATGTAGCTGGCGTTGCGGCCGGTGAGCCGCAGCAGCAGGGCCGTAAGCTTTCCGGCGGCCATTGCCAGATAAAACCGTAGTTTGCTCATGTTTATGCCTTTTTCTCTTTCCTTTATTTTTCGGTGAATACGCCGCCGTTTTCGCGGCGGCGCTGATATTCTGTTTGCGATGAAATCAGATGGAGCTCATGAGCGGGCCGATGCCCTTCACGGCTTCGCCGATGCCGCCGATGATCTTGCCGATGCCCTGCATGGTGCCCTCGCCGTTGAGGATCTTGCACAGGCCCTCGGCCATATCCTCGGTGAATACGCCCATGCTCATGGAAATGAAGCAGCGGATCGGGATCTGCAGCGCCATGGAGGTCATCATTTTCTCCTGCGAGGGGTTGCCGCCGGAAATGGCGCGGAACAGGCTCACCAGCGCGGCGTTGATCTTTTTGCCCGCGGGGGTGCCGTCCGCCTCCTCAAGAGAGGAATTGACGGTGATATAGGGGGTATCCTCATCCTGATAGGGGATGGGCCTGCCCAGCAGCGCCTCGAAGGCGGCGTCGCTCACCTCATGCACGTTGGCGGTGTAATATACCGGCGCGGTCTCTCTGAGGTCCGGTATGACCACGTCCTTTGCGGTGGATTCCACGGTCACCTCTGCCGAAAGGGGCAAATCTCTGCTGGAGGGGCCAACGAGAACGGTGAATTTGCCGGTCTCCACGTGCCAGTCGTGAATATTCACGTTGTAGTAGGCAAAGCTGCGCTTATCGAGCGTCAGGGTCACCGTGGTCTCTTCTCCGGGGGCCAGGAACACCTTCTGAAAGCCCTTCAGCTCCTTTTCGGGGCGGAAAATCGTGCTTTCGTTATCCTTTACGTAGAGCTGGGCGATCTCGGCGCCCGCCACGCTGCCGGTATTTTTCACCTTGAAGGAAACGGTAAGGGTATCGGTATCCTTGATCTTCTTCTTCGATACCTTCAGGCCCGAATACGCAAAGCTCGTGTAGGAAAGGCCGTAGCCGAAGGGGAAGCGCACGGGCACGTTGGCCGTGTCGTAATAGCGGTAGCCTACGTAAACGCTCTCGCGGTATTCCACGCTGCGGCGGGAGCCGGGGAAGTAGTAGTAAGCGGGGTTATCGCTGAATTTCACTGGGTAGGTCTCGGCCAGCTTGCCCGAGGGGTTCACCTTGCCGGTGAGCAGGTTGGTCACGGCCTCGCCCGAGGCCTCGCCGCCGAGATAGGCGTTGAGAATGGCCTTTACCTTGGGCTCCCAGGGCATTTCCACGGGCGCGCCGCCGGAGAGCACCACCACGGTGTTCCTGTTCGCGGCGGCCACGGCGTTCACAAGGTCCACGTGGCTCTGCGGTATGGTGAGGTTCTCACGGTCGAAGCCCTCGGATTCGTAGATCTCGGTAAGGCCGATGAATACCACGGCCATGTCCGTATGGCGGGCGCACTCCGCGGCCTCCTGCAGCAGGGGAAGGGAGGTGACACTCTGCAGCTTATCGTAGCCCCGGCAGTAAACCACCTTGAGGCCCTCGTTCAGCATGGCGTCGTAGGCGCAGTCCACGTTTTTGGCGTTGATCTGCGAGGAGCCCGCGCCCTGATAGCGGGGCGCCTTCGCCATTTCGCCGATCACGCACACGGTGGCGCCGGGCTTCAAAGGCAGAACGCCGTCGTCGTTCTTGAGCAGCACCATGGAATTTTCCGCGATCTCGCGGGCAATTCTGTGATGCGCTTCTTTATCGTATTCGCATTCGGTGAGGTTGTCGTTGGCGTTCATCAGCAGCTCGATGATATCGTCCACGCGGGCGTCCAGCGCCTCTTCGGTGAGATCGCCGCGCTTTACGGCGTCCACCAGCTTTCTTGCGCCGAGGCCGTTGGAGCCGGGCATTTCAAGGCTCTGGCCCGCGGCAATGCCCTTTGCGATCTCGTTTTCGGCGCCCCAGTCGGTCACCACAACGCCGTCAAAGCCCCATTCCTTACGGAGCACGCCGTTCAGCAGCCAGTCGTTTTCGGCGCAGTAGGTGCCGTTGAGCTTGTTGTAGGCGTTCATCACGGTCCAGGGCTTGCCCTCCTTCACCGCGGTTTCAAAGCCCGCAAGGTAGATCTCGCGCAGGGTGCGCTCGTCCACCACGGAATCGATGGTCATTCTGCGGGTCTCCTGGTTGTTCGCCGCAAAATGCTTGAGCGAGGTGCCCACGCCCTTGCTCTGCACGCCCTTGATGAAGGCGGCGGCCACGCGGCCGGCAAGGTAGGGATCCTCGCTGAAATATTCAAAGTTTCTGCCGCACACCGGCGTGCGCTTGATATTCATGCCGGGGCCCAGAAGCACGCTCACCTGCTCGGCAAGGCATTCCTCGCCCAGCGTTTCGCCCATTCTGAACATCAGGTCCTCGTCCCACGCGCAGGCGGTGAGCGAGGCGGTGGGGAAGGCCACGGCGGGCACCGAGCCCATCACGTCGGTCTTGTCTTTTTTGTCGTTGTGTTTTCTCAGCCCATGGGGGCCGTCGGATACCATGATGCTTTTGAGTGCCAGCCGGTCCACGCCGTGCACGTGCCAGTAATCCTTGCCGGAGCAAAGGGCGGCTTTTTCCTCAAGAGAGAGCTGCGCGATCAGTTCGGGGTGCTTCATATCCATCCTCCTATAATACAATTAAATCTATTATACTATACGGATTCGGGAATTGCAAGTACCGATTGCGCGGTTTCGCCGTCCAGCGTTTCCACGTCGCGCAGGTTGGTCTGTATGATCCGGTTGCGCTTCTGCGCCTCACCCAGCTTTTTGCCGGCCTGTTCAATGCTGTTCTGCGCGGCGGTGAGCGCGTCCTCGAATTTGGCATACTGCGCTTTCGCCGCCGCCAGCAGCTTCATCACCTCGCCCGCCTTTTCGTTGAGCGCCACGCTGCGAAAGCCTATGGCCAGCGACGAGAGCAGCGCCGTGATCGTGGAGGGCCCCGCCAGCAGCACACGGTATTCGCTGTGGAGCTTGTCTGCCAGATTGGATTTGGACGCCATGATCTCCGCGTACAGGGAATCCGTAGCCAGATACAGCACCGCAAACGCCGTGGTTTTGGGCGGGTTGATGTATTTGCGCACTTCTTTTGCCTCGGATATCACGCGCGCCTCCAGCGCTTTTCTGGCGTCCTTCACCGCGTCCGCGTCGCCCGCGTCCATGGCGTCGCAAAGGCGAAGGTAATCCTCCATGGGGAATTTGGAATCGATGGGCATATACATCGGCTCGCCGCCCTCCGCCGAGGGGATGCGCACCGCGAATTCCACCACGTCGCCCGTATTGCCGGGCCTGAAATTCGTTTCGTACATGCCGGGCACGATCTGGTCCAGCAGCCCCTGCAGCTGCGTCTCGGCCCAGTTGCCGCGGGTCTTTACGCCCTTGAGCACCCGGTTGAGCGAGCTGATGCCGTCGCTCATCTCCTGCATCTCGCCCAGCGACCGGTATACCTTTGAAAGCTGCTCCGATACGGTGCGGAAGGATGCGTCCAGCCGCTCGTTCAGGGTGCCCGTCAGCTTCTCGTCCACGGTGGCGCGCATCTCGTCCAGCTTTTTTTCGTTGGAGGCCTGCAGCTTTTCCACGGCGGCGGCCACCGCGGCGGCGCTCTCTTTATCGGATGCGCTCATTTTTTCCTGCAGCGCGGCGATGCTGTTGGTGATGTTTACCTGCATTTCGTAGTTCTGCTTCGTAAAATCGTAGGTCTTATCCGCAAGCGTGCGCAGCGCTTCGGTCACGCGGTTCTTTACGTTTTCGTTGCCCGCCGTGAGCGTGCGCTCCACCCGCGCCATATCGGTTTGCACCTGCGCCACCGATTGGCCCAGCAGGGCGATATCCTTGCCGCTGACGCCGCTTTGGGGCGACTGTTTTTTCAGCAGCAGAATAACGGCAACGATCAGCAGCAGCACCGCAAACGCGGTGAGAATCAAAATCCAGTGTGTGAGTGTCATGGGGATCCCTCCGTAAAAGTGTTGCGTTTTGAGCGTTGAGATTTGCGCGGAAATTCTCAAATACCCAAATGCTTATTTTATATTATAAGGTTATTATAATACGATGAATGGGACTTTGCGGAAAAAACGGAAAAATTTTTGAAACCTATGGAAAAAAAGGGCGGTATCTGCTACAATAGAAACAGCATTTACGGGCAGGTGAGGGCTGTGAAAAAAACGCTGGCGGTATTTCTTTGCGTCGTCCTTTTGGCGGGGCTGTTTTCGGGCTGCCGCAAAAGCGCCGTATCGGCCCTTTACCTCGCCGTGAACGGTACGGCCGGCAGCTTCGATCCGCAGATCGCCGCCGGGGACGCGGTGCGCATCGTGGTGCGCAACAGCTTTGAGGGCCTTGTGGCTCTCGATGAAGCCGGTGTTCCCGTGCCCGCCGCCGCCGAACGCTGGACCGTGAGCCCCGACGGGCTGGTTTATACGTTTTATCTGCGCAAAGGCGCCCTCTGGCACGTTTCCGAT
>CAMVBR010000155.1 GCA_947165755.1 uncultured Clostridia bacterium | reverse complement strand
GAAGTGTTCCGCCTGCGGCGAAACGAAAAGGAAAACGCTGCGCGTTTTGATTTTATAATACCGGTCACAGACCCCTTTGAACTTTTCTTGCAACTTGCAACTTGCTGCTTGCAACTATGCCCCTGCGGCGCGACAAACTGCAATTTTCTGTTGCAATCCACAAATCTGCATGCTACAATAACGGCGGAGGCTTCCTCCGCCGAATTTCATTTAAGGAGACGATTTTATGACTACCGTGCAAACCGTTCTTTACGCCGTTACGCTGGCGCTCGGGCTGGCGGCGCTGTGCTTCTTCCTTTCGCTGCGGGTGAAAAAATGCTCCGCAAGGGCCACGGTTTCCAAGGCCTTCGTGAGCGTGTTCTTCTTGCTCTCATGGATCGTTGCCGCCTTTGTAAAGGGCATGCCCCCCTTCGCCGCGTTTCTGGGCGGCGGGCTCATCTTCGGGCTGCTGGGCGATATCTGGCTCGATCTGAAATTCTGCTACGCGCCCGATAACGATTTCTATACCAAAATGGGCTTTCTCAGCTTTGCCATCGGCCACTTCTTCTTCTGCGGCGGCGTGGTTGCGGGCGTTACCGAATTCAAGCCCATCGCCATCCTGCCCGCCTGCGGCGTGGCGCTGGTAGCGGCGCTGGTGGTGTATTTCGGCGAAAAGGTCATGAAGCTGAAATACGGCGCGTATAAAATGATCTCCACCCTCTACGGCGCTGTGCTGTTCTTTATGGCTGCCTTCGCCTTCTTTGCCGCTCTTTTTGCGGGCCTCAAAGAGAATATGCACCTTGTGGTGATGGCCATCGGCGGCGTGCTGTTCGTGCTCTCCGATCTCATCCTCTCCGGCACTTATTTCGGCGAGGGCAAGAACCGCCCCGTGGATATCGTGCTCAACCACGTGCTCTACTACGCCGCCCAGTTCGTGATCGCGGGCAGCGTGCTGCTGCTGAAATGAGGCGCGTAAACAAAGCGCTGGCCTGTATTTTAAGCGCGGTCTTACTTTTCGCTTTGCTGCCGTATCTGCCCGTAAGGGCCGCGGGCACGGCATATTATATCGATTCCCTTTCCGGCTCCGATGAAACCGGCGACGGGCTTTCTCCCGCCACCGCGTGGCGCACCGTACCGGAATTGGAACGCATCACCCTCTCCCCGGGCGACGCGGTGTATTTCCGCCGCGGGGGCGTTTACGAGGGCACGCTCCGTTTCGATCAATGCGCAGGAACGCCCGAAGCGCCCATTACGGTGACGGCCTACGGCGAGGGCGAAAAGCCCCTGCTCACCACGAACGAGCGCGCCGAGGTGATGCGCCTGTTCGATTGCTCCTATTTTACGGTTTCGGAGCTGGAGATCACCGCCCCCAACGGCGGCGGTATATGGATCGACGCGAAAACCGGCCCCAGCGTGGGGGTAACGCTCCATAACCTCTCGATCCACAATATCCAGAACTATAAGGTGAACGCCCGGGACGGCCTCTCCGCGGGCGCCGCCGCTGCCCGCGCCTGCGTGATGGTGAAGGGCCTGCCCGCCGAAACGCTTTACCCGGTGAACGATCTCACAATCACCGGCTGCGAATTCTACGACTGCGGCAACGGCGTGAGCCTTTGGGGCGCCTACGATCAATCCCTCGGCAGCCCGTGGGCGGACGACGAGTTTTCCGACCTTGCCCCCGTGTATAACGAGAATACGCTGGTGGAGAACTGCGAATTCTACGATATGGACGCCGAAGCCGTCATCGTGGGTATATGCAGAAATGCGCTGGTCACCCACTGCCGCATGATCGACTGCTGCCAGGGCGAGGGGACCGACGAAAACGGAAACGTGCTCTACTATACCGCCGCCGCGTGGTTCTGGGGCAGCGAGTATTCCACCATTGAATACTGCGAGATCGCCGGGCAGAAGAACGTGGGCGACGGCATGACGGTGGATTTCGATTCCCAATCGAACCACTGCACCTATCAGTATATCTATTCGCACGATAACGTGCGCTTTATGTGCAACAACGCAAAAACCAGCCCGCAGGTGGGCAACGTGGTGCGCTACTGCCTTTCGGTGAACGACGATCAGGGCCGCAACAAGCTCTGTTCCCCCACCGGCGAACGGGAAATGCTGTTTTACAACAACACCATCATCGGCTCGCAGCGCTTCGATTTCGACGGCCTCTACGATTCTTACTTTGTGAATAACCTCATCGTGATGGCCGACGGCGCGCACCTGAACACCGACCTTGCCGCCTATTTCAAAAACGGCAACGTGATCTCGAACAACTGCTATTATAACTGTATTTCGGGGCCGCTGGCGGGCGCGAAAATGAACGTAAAGCCCGGCTTTACCGGCGACGACCCCGCCGACCCGGCGTCGTTCACGCTGTGCGCGGGCTCGCCCCTGATCGGCGCGGGGTACGCCTTGGAGGACGACCTCTCCCTCGATTTCTTCGGCAATGAGATCGAAAGCCGCAATATCGGCTGCTACGGCGGCAAGGGAACGGATACGCCCTACCGGCCCGAATCGCCCTTTGCGAAGCTGATGCGCGATTTTCGCTGGCTGATCTCATACCTGCGCGCCGAGATCACGAGAATCCTGGCAGATCTGTAAAATACAATACAACACTATAAACGACGGACCGCACAAAAACGTGCGGTCCGAATGCTTAGTTGGGGAAAATTGCAGTTTGTCGCGCCGCAGGCGCGAAGCTGCAAGCTACAAGCTGCAAGCTGCAAGCACAGTTGAAATGTACGGATGTTGTTGTGATACCAACATATCTCCACGCAATCTATCTGACTTGTAGCTTGTAGCTCCTTAGCTTGTAGCTCCAGTTTGTCGGGCAAACTGCCCGACAAACTGCAATTTACACCTCAAATTTGCCTTTGATAAATTCGCAGATCAGTTTCAGCCCCTTCTGCGCTTCGGGGAAGAGCTGGTATACGGGGTAGGCGTGGAACATGCCCTCGGGCACGAACAGGTGCGCCTCCACACCGGCCTTGCGGAAGTTTTCCACCAGCCGTTCGCTGTCGCTGAGCAGCATTTCGTACCCGCCCGCCGTGACCCAAATGGGCGGGTAGGTATTATCGATCTCGGCGAACACCGGGGAGATATAGGGGTCCGTGCGGTCGTTATCGCCCAGCCACATATAGAGCTCGCTCTTCATGAGCAGCGTTTTCACCTCGTCCGGGGAGGGGGTCTTGCCGCGGATGCCGAACACCGGGTCCACCTTGTAATTCTCCACGTAGCTTTTTCCGCTCGCGGTCATATCCAGCCACGGGCTCATCAGTACGGCGGCGCGGGGCTGCGTGCGGCCCGTATCGTGCAGCTTCATCAACAGGTCCATGCTCAGGTGGCCGCCGGCGCTGTCGCCCACGGTGATCACGTTTTCGGCCTTGAAGCCCTGCGAGAGCATCCAGTCCCACACCTTCATGGTGTCGTCCAGCGCGGCGGGGTAGGTGGCCTCGGGGGCGCAGCGGTAGTCGTAATGGATCACGGTGCCGCCGCCGCTCGCCTTGGAATAGCGCTTGTTGAGCAGCCGGTAATAGAACATCATGCGCGAAACGTAGGCCCCGCCGTGGAGCACGAACACCACGTTTTCGCTGCCGCCCTTCTTCTTTTTGAAAACTTCGGCGGTCACGCCGTCCACGTCCACCTTTTTATAGGAATAGCCGATGGGCGCGATATAGTGCCTGAACAGCGGCTCCATGCTGCGCAGGTCCTTTACGATATTTTTCTTTTTCTGCTCCACCACAAGGGGGTTCACGTTGCCCGCCGCGCGGGCGATGAAGGCGAAAATACTGCCGAGCGCGCTTCTTGCCATGCTGCTTCCTCCTTATGCAAAACGGAAAATATTGATGCCGGTTTCCGGGACCTTCACACGGTCGATCTCGCCGTCAAGCTCCGTGAGAAACATCTCGCACGTGACCGAGATTACGGCGCGGTTCAGGTGCCCGCCGTAGGTTTTGCCTTCGCCGTCCGCCGCCGCCAGATGCAGGTGCGCGTAGTATTCGCCGTTCATCTGCGTAATATTGCCGATGAGCGATACGATCTCGAACGCGCCCGTGAACCGGTTGGGGAAGTAGCGCTTTTCCTCCACGCTGTAAAGCCCCACCGTAAAATCGTTCACCGCGCCGATGGCGCTCACGCTGGCGGTTTTCACGCCCGCCGCCTTCGCCGCGCGCTCCATCTGCTCCAGAACCTCTTCGCCCGGGTCCATGCGCACGGCAACGATATTGCCGAACCGTTTGTATTCCATAGGTATCCCTCCCACGTTTTTTACTATCATAACAAAAAGTAATCAAAAATACAAGAGAATTGTGAAATTGCAGTTTGTCGCGCTGCAGGCGCGACAGCGATATGGATCCTGCGGATCCGCGATATTCTTTTGCATACTCGCCGAAGGCGAGATATGCAAAAGTGCGATATACCTTCGGCGCGATATGTGCCTGCGGCACGTGATAAATGCAGGATCCATATCATATCGCATTCTGCGAAGCGGAATATATCGCAATTTGCTCAGCAAATTATATCGCGTTGCGCAGCAACATATCGCCAAGTGAAAAAGCCCGACAAACTGAAATTTGATATGCATATTACCCAAACCCGACGCCGAAAAATCGTGAGATCCTACAGTTTGCTTTTATTGCCTTTTTAGAGGTTTTTTGCTATAATAAATAAGAATAAAAAGAAAGGACTTTTTCCTATGAAAAATTCCCGTTTCAGAAAATCACTCAGCGTATTTTTATCGCTGCTGATGACGCTCACCACCCTCGCCGTCGGTTTTGCGCCGATGGCTGCCACCGCCGCCGTGGATAGATCCACGCTGATCGGCCGCTATTTTTCCACCGAGAACGTCTGGTACGACGCCGCCAAGGGCGCCAACGGCATCCAGTGGCAGATAGGGGATTATCCGGCGTACAACAATAAGCTCGGCATGACCTATTTTAACGGCATGTACGTGCGGATCGATAATAATACTTTGTTCCAGAACGTTACCCGTGATACCGGCGTGACGTTCGCGTTCAATTACCGTCCGAATTTTACCGGCGAACACCGCCATATTTTGTCGCTCGGTCAGAACGCCTACGGGAACGGGACGGAAAACCAGTTCTTTATCTCCGGCGCCACCTCCTGGTACAGCGACGGCAAAATGCCTGTTGTTGCTTGGGTCAACGGTAACGGTGAAGAATTGATCAAAGCTTACCCCGACGGTGTTACGCCTGTGCTTGGCAAGGAATACAATATCGTTGTCACCGTCGATCAGGTGAACGGCGTCACGTTCTACGTGGACGGTGAGAAGAAAACCACCGTTTATAAAGACAGCGATTTGAACGGTCAGCTCGGGAATATCCGCGGCTTCCTTGACGCCGTTCATAATTACGGGGAAAACTATATCGGCTGCTCCCGCTGGACGGCAGACGCCAAGATCGAAGGTTACCTCTCCGACGTGCGCATCTATAAGGCTGCCGCAACGGAGACCGAGGCATACGGTCTTGTGGCCGATATGGCAGGCTCCTCTTTCAATCTGGCGCAACCTTCCTTCAACGCTACTGCGTACCATTATGAGGACCCCGCAAACGGCGCCTATGCCAACCTTGCTTATTCCTCACCCGCAACAAGCGAAGACAGCGGCATGGGCATCCGCGGCGCGGATAATTCCGACGATTACAAAGATATCTATGCCGTTTATTTCAAATTCTTTACGCCGCTCAACGTTGTCATGGTTTACGACGGCGCGCATGAAACCTACGCATCCATAGAGCTGGAAACCAAACGGCATAATAAAGCAAACGTAAGGGATCAACGCATTTATTGCGTGATAAGCAACAGCTCCCTGCTGAAAACGCGCCATAACTGGTACGGCTATCTGGATTCCGC
>CAMVBR010000154.1 GCA_947165755.1 uncultured Clostridia bacterium | reverse complement strand
GGCGGGCAGAATCGCGGCAACGGCAAAGTCAGCATAACCGGCGGTACCGTCACCGCAACAGGCGGCGAAGAAAGCGCCGGCATCGGCGGCGGCAGTGAGGGCTCCGCCGAAAAGCCCGTGTATATTTCCGGCGGCGAAGTAAATGTTTACGGAAGCACCCGCGCGGCGGGCATCGGCGGCGGCTACAGAAGAGACGGCAACGACGTATATATCAGCGGCGGAACGGTTTACGTCAGATCCGGCCTTTACGCCGACGGCATCGGCTGCGGTCAGTATAACAGCGTATATAAAGACGCGAACGAGGCAAGACGGACCGGAAACACCTATATCACAGGCGGCAGGGTCATTGTGGAAACGGAAAAACCCCAAACGGAAACCAACGATCTCGGCAGCGCGATCGCCTGCACCGAGGGGTATGAGGTCCTGATCGAAAACGCCTTTGTCCAGGCGACTTCTTACGGATTCGGCGCGGGTATCGGCGGCAACAACAACCAATACAGACAGAGCGGTACGATCAACATCAAAAACGCCTACGTGATCGCAACCTCCGTCGACGGACCCGGCATCGGCAGACAGGGCAATCCCCCGAGCTCAAACAGGATCACGGAGAACCACGCCGTTGTGAATATCGAAAACAGCTGCGTATTTGCCGCTTCCCGCGACAGGGGCGCCGGGATCGGCGGCGGAAACGACGGGGACGGCTGCAACGTCACCATCAGGGACAGCGAGGTCACGGCCATCGGCGGCGCCATCGATTATAACTGGTACGCCGAGCACGGGCCCATCGTCAGCCGGTTCAAGCTTGTGAAGCTCCAGAACCTGTTCCGTTACTTCTCCGGCATGTACGTAAACGCTGCGCTTACCGCCCTGAACCATCTTACCCGCTCCGGGAAATACAGAGGCGCGGGGATCGGCGGCGGCGATAAGGGCAAGGGCGGCAATGTCACGATCATCAACAGCGACGTGCTCGCCGTCGGCGGCGGCGACGGCGCGCGCGCAATCGGCCACGGCCATGATACCGGCGAAACCAACGGCACGCTGACGCTGGGCGGCAATATGGCCGTTTTTGCCGGAGCCGATGAGGATTCGCTGGCCCCGGCGGCAACTGCCGACAGAGATGCGGCGAGCTTTAATAACTACGTGGTCCATTTCTATCCCTGCGAGCACAGCGGCGCCGACTACCGGAGCCTGCCGGACGGCCACGCGGCGGAAACCTGCGCGTATTGCGAAACGACGTTTGACGAAAACAGCCTTGCAGCGCATACGTTCGGCGCGGATCAGAAGTGCGCCGTCTGCGGATATCAGGGCGTTCAGGTGACGTATTCTTCCGGCAACTTTGAAGGGTATATGGCGCCTGTGGTGATCGGCAGGGGCGCGGCGCTCACCCTTCCCGGAGCGGGAGAATTTGACTGCGAAAAATACGGCTGGCTGCAGTCCGGCTGGCTGGTCGACGGCGTCGTCCACGCCTTCGGCGATCGGGTCGTCCTGTCAAAGGACACCACCATTACCGCCGTCTACGATATGGCGCACGACGTTTTTATCGTGGATTCCGAGGGCGGCGCTGTGACTGCGGATCAGAGCTTCGTCCTTTCCGGCGAAACGGTCCATCTTACCGCGAAAGCGGAAAAGGGCTATTCCTTCACAGGCGTCAGGATCCGTGCGGACGGAAACACGATCTACGAAACAAGCGGCGACAGCCTGGAGGCTTCTCACAGCTTTACCATGCCGAACGCCAACGCCGCGATCTATTCCGTTTTTACGAAGAACGTCTATCATATTACCGGAGAAGACGACGGATTCCGCGTCAGCGTGGAACTCTCTGCGGATACGGCCTCTGTCGGCGACAGGATCACGGTTTCAGTGCCCAGGATCAACGGCGTGGAAGGTATCGTCATCACAGAGGTCGATTCCGGCGAAACGCACGCCGTGCCCCTCAACGCGGCGGGACAGGCAAGTTTTGTCTTTGACTGGGAGAGCGACGTTCGCATCACGCCCGGCGGCCTGCATGAGCATGACGGCGTCGTCTTTACGCCCTGGGGCGCGAACGAAAGTGAGCGGAGGTCGCTGCCTGCATCCGGCAGCGTCTTCCTCGTCGGCGATATTGTGCTCAACGAAGCCTATGTGCCACGGAACAACGTGGATATCTGTCTCAACGGCCATACGATCACGGTATCCGACGCTTTCGGCGATCCGTATATGTTTGACGTGGCGGCGGCGCAGCTTTGCGTCTGCGATCACGATAACGCCGGCGTGATCGACGCGCGCGGAAAAGGCGGGCTTGTAAGGCTTTACAACGCAAGATTTACCCTGAACGGCGGCACGCTGACCGGCGGCGACGCCGATACCGGCAGCGTGATCACGGTTGTTGAAACGAACAATTACGAAACATACGCGGGCTTTACCATGCACGGCGGCGTGATCACCGGCAATACGGGGCGTTCGCAGGGGATCGTCAGCACTGGCAACGCGCCGATCCGTATTGACGGCGGCACGATCTCCGGCAATACCGCGCCGACGGCGATCACCGTGCAAAAGAATTGTCGGTTCGAGCTTTCCGGCGACCCGGTGATTGCGGATAATATCCCGGCTGGCCACAGCTATCAGAGCAACGTTCTGCTTTCGGGCGGCGTGATCACCGTCAAGGGCAGCCTTTCCGACGCCGCGAGGATCGGCGTCAGCGTCAACGCGGCGCCCGGTTCCAACGGACACGTTACGTTCACAAACGGCCTTTCCGGCAATGGGACGAGCGGGAGCTTTATCAGCGACGACGATGCAAAAGCGGTCGGCGTCTTTGACGGGGAAGCGGCGTTAGGCGTTCCGGCAACGGTGCGCTTTGACGCAAACGGCGGCTCCGGCGAAATGGACGACGTAAGGCTTGCCAACGGCTCGCAGTACCCCCTGCCCCCGTGTTTATTCACGGCGCCCGCCGGCGTCTTTGCGGGATGGAAAATCGGGAACAGCAGCGAAATCAGGCAGGAGAACGAAAGGGTCACGGTGTCCGGCGACCTGATCCTTTCCGCCGTATGGGAGAATTCCGGCAGCGAAACGGCGTTTATCGAGCCGCACGTCCACCGCTGGGAGATCAAGACCGACGCCGCCGACGCTTCGAGAGCCACCGTCAGATGTGTCAATGCGGTATCGGAATGTAACGAATCGGACGCAAGGTGGGCGCAGATCACGGTAGAGGGCAGGTCCGGCGCATATACAAAGGTCTACGACGGAAAAGCCGTCGCGGCGCAGGTCGCCGTTCAAACGGCGTCGCCATATGAAAACGCCTTTTTTGACGGAAGCCTGATTTCCATTGGCAGCATATCCTATTATGACGAATCCGGCAATAAACTGACCGAAGCGCCGGTGGAAGCCGGCACATACACCGCGATGGCAACCGTCAGCCCCGTCAACGGCAGAGGTCTTCCCGCCGTCATCCGCCAAACGATCACCATTGCAAAGGCCGCGGCCCCCGCAATCACGGTCAGCGGCGTTGATCTTGCGCCCCTGGCCGCAGCGCAGCCGATGGCGGAAATCGGCGATGTCTCCGCTTACGGCACGGTCTTCACGCGGCTGAACGGCGGGAAATGGACGCCGGGGATCTGTACGGCGAAGGAGCCGGGCGAATATACCGTAGAGTGGTACTTTGCGGGTAAAAACTACGAAAACATCCATTCCGCCGAGAATCCGGGAACGGTCCGTTCCTCCATTTCCGACGTCCACACCCACGATGATATCGATTTCATCCGCTGGACGGGCACGGATTCCCTGCCGACGCAGCCGGGCAATTACTTTTTGACGGATAACGTCACCCTGACGGCCGACTGGACGCCGGCCGACGGCGTCAATCTTTGCCTGTTCGGCAAAACGGTCGATCTAAACGGAAAGTATTTCGTGATCGAAAGCGGCGGCGTTTCCCTCTTCGGGGACGGCGAAGGAACGATTCGCGGAAGCGGGGGCGTGTACGTCGGCAAAGAAGCGTCACTTTCCTCTCACGGCGTTGTTTATGACCAAATAAACAACGGCTTCGTTTACAGCAAGTTTGATGGTCTGGGCGCGGCGCTGATGATTTCCGGCGCGTTTCAGATGGACGGCGGCAGGCTCGTAAACTCCCACGGTTATACGGGCGGGGTGCAGCTCGGCCCCGATTCCGGCTTCAGCGTCAGCGGCAGTCCTGTTATTCAGAACAATACCGGCAACGGCGAAAAAACAAGGAACGTATATCTTGCCGACAGCTCTAATTTCATTCATATAGAAGACGGGCTGACGGGCTACGCTTCGATCGGTCTTTACGCCAACGCCTTTAACGGCGGGGATGAAGAATACGTTCTGACCGATGATTTCGCGTCTCACTGCCCCGGGCTTCTCCCCGCCGAAGTGTTCAGCCTTGACAATGCGCTTGACAGCACCTATAGGATCGGTCTGTCCGACGCCGGGAATGCCGTGATCAGGCATCACGTTCATCAATTTGAGATCAAGCTTTCGGACGGCAGAACGGATATGGCGGAATTCCGCTGCCTGAACGAGGATGGCTGTCCGCTGCATGGGCAGGTCGTCACGGCGCAGGTTTTTGCCGAGGACGCCGTTTACGACGGCGAGGAGCACGGCGGGTATTTGCAGGTTCTCATAGACGGTGTACCCACAGAGTCTTCCTATGGCGATGAGATTGTGATCGATCTCGGCGGCAGAAAGCATCTGTATTTCGTCGACGTCGCGTATTACGATAAGCACAATACGCGCGTGGATAGATTTTACAAGGATGAAAACGGAAAAATCGTTTGGGTCGATTGCGCGCCCTATGAGGAAGGAACCTATACCGCCAAGGCTTGGCTGATTTACAATGATTTTGCAGACGACACCGAGGAACGTGTTGAGATCAGCGCTCCCATTACCATTCACAGCCATAAGGCAGCCGAAGCGGTGATTGAAAATGAGATCGCCGGCACCTGCCTGACCCCGGCCTGTTATGATGAAGTCGTCTACTGCTCCGTCTGTGGCGAGGAAATGAGCCGCGAGACGAAAACAGGCGACTTCGGCGCGCATGTTGAAACCCCGATCCCCGGAACAGCGGCGGACTGCGCGCACACCGGGCTTACGGAAGGCGTCAAGTGTTCCGTTTGCGGCAGGCTGCTGCGGGCACAGACGGTTATCGAAAAAACGGAGCATACCCCCGGCGAAGCGGTCAGGGAGAATGAGATCGCGGCAAGCTGCAGCGCCGCGGGCAGTTACGACGAGGTGGTTTCCTGTACCGTGTGCGGAACGGAGCTCAGCCGCGAGACGAAGACCATTGAAAAAACCGCTCACACGCCGGGCGAAGCGGTCAGGGAGAACGAAATCGCGGCAACCGTTGACGCAGAGGGCGGTTATGATACGGTCGTATACTGCGCGATTTGCGGCGAGGAGTTGTCCCGGGCGCATACGGTAATAGAAAAGCTCCCCCCTGAACCCACGGAACCCACGGCTCCGTCCGATGCTGACGACGGCCTCTGTAAATACTGCGGCAGGGACCATTCCGGCAGCTTCTGGCAGCGGATCATCGGCTTCTTCCATTCTATCCTCTATTTCTTCGCACACCTTTTCGGGAAAATGTGATAAAAGCCGACAGGAAACAAGACTGCATTCCCACCCTAAAGTGAGTTTGCAGTCTTCTTTTATTGCTATACGGATATAATTGCGGTCAATCACGCCGCGCCGCTTGACATTATGACGATAATGCATTATATTTTTTATCAGAAAGAAAAAAATCATGTGTTTGCGAAGGAGGCTGCGTATGGAGGAAATCAGGAAAGAAGTCCGCTACGTGGGTGTGAAAGAAAACCTGCTGTTCGGCCTGGCCAACGCGGGCCAGTGCTTCAGCTACAACATGTTTACCGGCTCGTTTTT
>CAMVBR010000153.1 GCA_947165755.1 uncultured Clostridia bacterium | reverse complement strand
CGCCGAAATGAACAGGAAAAGGAGAAAAAAACATGCCTACGGATTTTGAACGCTCCGCCATGAAGCTGATGGCCAAGCCCGGCGATTTCAGCGTATGGGAGTATTATTTGGAAAACACGAAGCAATTCGGCGAATATACCGTATTTTCGCACTACGGCACGCCCCATGCCCGCTCGCAGTTCATCCGCGATATCGAGGCGCTGGCGGCCTTTTATAAAGAAGAGCTGGGCCTGCAGGCGCAGGACGTGGTGACCGTATTCATGCCCACCTGCGTGGAGGGTATCATCAATTTCTACGCGCTGAATAAGATCGGCGTGATCGTGAATTTCGTGCATCCGCTGCTCTCATCGGACAAGGTGAAGGCCATTATGGACTTTACCGGCAGCAAGGGCCTTGTGATGATGGATATGTTCGTGCCCGCCCACACCGCGCTGCTTGAGAGCGCCGGGGTGCCGCTGGTGGTGGTGAACCCCAAGGAGTACGTCTACCCCGACTGCACGCTGTGCGCCACCGACGACAACGCAAAGGCAGCTCTCAACGCCGCCGGGGTGCGCTGGTACGGCCTGCCCGAAGCCGTAAAGGCCTATAAGGATAAGCGCGTGGATTCCATCCCCCACGGCAAACAATACGTTTGCGTTTACATGAACGGCGGCGGCACCACCGGCGAGAGCAAAACCATCATTCTTTCCAACTTCGCCATCAACAGCCAGGTGTATATGCTGGGCGCGCCCAATATTCCCACCGCGCAGGTGGGCGTGGATACCGAGATCTGCTGCATGCCCTTCTTCCACGCCTTCGGCCTGTGCGCCGGCGGCCTTTCCGCCATCAACATGGGGCACAAGGTTGTGTTCCTCGCCAAATTCGACGCCGAGGCCTTCGTGAAGCTGATGAAGGAAAACCACGTGCTGGAGTTCAACGGCGTGCCGAATATGTATAAAAAGCTGGTGGCCACCCCCTCCTTCGACTGCCCGGAGCTGGGCAACGTGGAAAAGATGTTCGTGGGCGGCGACTATGTGAGCGCCGACCTGTGCGATAAGATGTATACCCTTTTGCGCAAGCACGGCTCCAAGGCGGAATTCTGCGCCGGTTACGGCCTCACCGAATGCGCCGCGGCCTGCACCGTGAACCCGGTATGGGCCAACAAATTCGGCACCATCGGCAAGCCGCTGCCCGGCCTGCGCATTGAAATCTGGGACGACGACCACAAAAAGGTGCCCGCGGGCACAGTGGGCGAGATCGTGATCACCGGCGACAGCATGATGAACGGCTACCTGACCCCCGACCGCCTGCCAAACGTGGGCCTCTACTTCGACGACGAGGGCACCCCGTGGGTGCTCACCGGCGACCTGGGCAAAATGGACGACGAGAGCTACATCACCTTTGCCGGGCGCAAAAAGCGCGTGATCATCATCTCGGGCTACAACGTGTTCCCGGTGGATATCGAAAAGATCGCCGAGGCGCTGCCCGAGGTGAAAGAGTGCTGCGCCGTGCAGGGCTTCGCCGGGGATAAGCCGATCATCCGCCTGTTTATCGCGCCCGTTTCCGAAAATATCGACAAGGCGAAGGTGGAGGCCGCCATCTGCGAAGAGACCGAGCGGAAGCTGAACCGCTTCAGCGTGCCCCGCGATTTCCGCTACGTGGACGCCCTGCCCCGCACCAAGCTGGAAAAGGTGGACTTTATGCGCATCTCCCAGTTCTCCCCCGACCAGAAAATTTAACAAAACAGGTTTCCGCCGATCCCCGGACGTTTGTTCGGGGATTCTTTGTTGCGGAGCTCCCTTTTGATGATGCATCGATTTTACTGTTTCCGCATATTATAAATTGTTATACCACGCGGCGCGTTTTGTTTCGTTTTCTTATTGAAATGCACGCGTTTTCGTGATATACTGAATAAAAAATACGTTTTGAAACCGGTGATTTTTATGTTATTGTTACAGGCGGCAGCGGACGGGCAGGCACAGCAGACGCTGCTGCAATACCTGATCTCGCAGTTTACCGCCGTGCAGACGCTGGAATTCTTTTTGCGTCTGGTGCTGGCCTGCGTGTGCGGCGCGGCCATTGGCTATGAGCGCAGCCGTCGTTTCAAGGGCGCGGGCATCCGTACCCACATCATCGTATGCTGCGGCGCGGCGCTGATCATGATCATTTCCAAGTACGGCTTTGCCGATCTCACCAACGCCCTCGGGGTCCCCTTCAACGGCACCCGCGGCGCGGACCCCGCCCGTGTGGCGGCGCAGGTGGTGAGCGGCATCAGCTTTTTGGGCGCGGGCGTGATCTTCAAGAACAACGGCGCGGTGCGCGGGCTCACCACCGCGGCGGGCATCTGGGTCACGGCGGGCATCGGCCTTGCCATCGGCACGGGCCTGATCCACGTGGGGATCTTCGCCACCGTGCTCATCTGGCTGCTGCAGATCGTTATGCACAAATTCCAGATCGGCGCCGATTCCTTCAACGCCTACCAGATCCAGTTCACGATCGAAGAGACCCCGGAATTTCACGAGACCTTCAAAAAGCAAATGGAAAAGTGGGACGCCACCGCCACCGAAAGCCGGATCGAACACAGCGAAGACGGCACGGTGACCTACGATATTACGCTGCGCACCACCCAAACGCTGGATATGAATCACCTCATGGATTTCTTTGACGGCCCGATCAAGGCAAAAAGCCTTTCTCTGAACAATTTGCACTAACACAAAGGAGACAAAAAATGGCATTGTTCCGCAAAAAATCCGCGCCGGAGAGCTCCCTTGCGCGGGAAAAGAAGTACATCACCCCGATCGAATACGTATCGCTGATCATTTCACGCGTGGGCGGTATGTTCGGCACCACCCTCACCGGCACGCTGGCGGCTACGTTCCTTTACGAGCTGTTCTTCGCCGATTTCCCCGAGGTGGGCACCGAAAAGATCGCGGCCATTTCGGCCACGCAAACCACCATCACCACCATACTGGGTATTCTGATGCCGCTGGTGGGCGGTATCATCGTGCAGAAATGGAAGACGAAATGGGGCCGTTACCGCCATTGGTACCTGATCATGATGATCCCCTATTTTATTCTGACCATCTCGTTCTACTGGGTGCCCAAGGGCTGGACCGTGCAGCAGATGACCTGGCTGCGCTATTCGGTGGCCTCCATGCAAACGGTGCTCAACGCCTTCAACACGCTGAGCCAGAACCTGATCCAGGTGATCACCCCGAACAGCAAAGAGAAAAAGACCGTTGCCACCATCTGGCAGATCTCCTATTACCTCGGTTACGGGCTCGCCTACCTCAGCCCAGAGATCTTCAAGCTGTTCATTCCCAAATCGGACCCGCGCTATTCCGAGCGTTATCTGGTGCTCACTCTGTGCGCCGCCGTTCTCACCCTGATCGGCAACCTGATGTGCGGGCTTTTCTGCAAAGAGCGGATCGAGCTGCCGAAAAAACCGAAGGCGAAGCTCTCGAAATCGCTGCTGCAGCTTTTCAAATACCGCAATTACCGCGCCTACCAGTATTTTACGTGGGTCAGCGTGTTTACGGCGCTCGGCAAATGGTCCACGCTGCTGGCAGGTATTACGGTTGGCTCCTCCAACGTGATCCTGCTCACGGTACCCACGGCCGCGGGCACCGTGGTGGGCAACGTGATCTGCGGCGCCATCGCCAAAAAATTTGAGCCCACAAAGATCCTCAAATTCTGCGGCTTTTATTCGCTGGCTGCCGCGGGCGTGCTCTTTGGCCTTTGCTACGGCGAAAAGGTGATGGGCATCAACTTCTGGGAAGGCCCCACCGCCATTCTGTTTTACGTTTTCTATTTCCTGTTCGGCGTGGGCGTGGGCTTCCAGGAGCTTTCACAGAGCCACTTCACCATGGAATACAACGATTACCTTGAATGGCAGACCGGCGAACGCATGGAATCCGTACAGGGTATCATCCCCGGGTGGATCAACTCCGGCCTTACCTTTATCAAGGACCTGCTGATCCCCTATATGCTCGTTTGGGTGGCCTACCCCACCTCGGATGACCGCAGCATGGATCTTGTGGACGTGATTAAGAACCGCATCGCTTCGGGCGCCCTCTCGAACGATAAGTACCTCGGCACCTGCATGTGGCTGCTGGCCTTTTTGGTATTCGGCTACGCGCTTTCGGGCCTGCTGCGCACGGTAATTCTTAAATTCTTCTACGATATCGAAGGCGATAAGAAAAAGCAGATGTACGCCGAGTTGGAGGAGATCCGCCTGCACCGCCACAGCGAAAACGAAGAGCTCGCGGAAAACAACTGAACGCCTTAATAAAACGGTTTTATAAAACCGACCGCCGGAAAAGGATTTCCCTTTTCCGGTTTTTTCGTTTATGAGGCCACGAGCCCCGTAAACAAAGCGCACATCTTCGTATCTGCTTAAAGCAGAAGAATGACAAAGTGAACATTCTTGTGCACTGTTAGCGCGAAGTAACTTTCGCAATGCGGCAGGCAGGGACGGCGGGACGGTTCTGTGTATCAACCAATTCCGAGCACTTTTCGTTATTCGTTATGTATGAGACACAGAACCCCGTAAGGATCCAAATTGTAATGTTCCCCGCACCCAAGGGTGTATCCTCCCTCGCCGCAAGGCGCCAAAAAACCCGCCGCTTTCGCGACGGGCTTTTTTGGGTTTGAATGACGGATCGTTCTTCGCTTATCTGTTGAACATATTGCGGAAGAACTCACCGATGCTTCTGAAGAACGCTACGATACGCTCCCAGAACGAAAGCTTGCCGTTATTGTGGGAACCGCTGCCGGAATCGCCGCCGACGCCGGAATCACCGGGGTTGATCGCCGTGGGCGTGGTACCGAGAACGCTTACGTTCGCTCTGTTGGCAGAAGCGGGAAGGGTGTAGGAACCGTCCGCATTCTGGGTCAGCTTCACGCCGTCCGCATATACGTCGTAATCCGAATACGGGAAGGAGGAGTTGATGGTGACGAAGAAGTGGAGATCCACGTTGGTGTAGGTGGTAACAGTGCCCTTAACTACGTTCACGTCGTTGGAATCATACTTCCAGGCGCCGTCCGCATTCTGCTTGTAGGCAACCGCGGAGAAGGTTACACCGGACTGTTCAATGAACTGTACGAAACGCTGGCCGAGAGGCTTGAACGCGATGGTCTCTTCAACGGTCTCACCGCAGTATTCGCACACGCCGGAGCGTTTGCCTTCGGGGTTCGAAGCGGTGGGCGTTACGGTCACGGTCCATTCAGTCACGTTATGGCCGGGGGCCTTGATCGTTTCGGTATAGGAATCGCCGCAGATTCTGCAGGTATATACCGCAGTGCCATCCGTAGTGCAGGTGGGCTTGGGATCGTAGGTGACGTCGTACTCGTGAACGCCGGTTGCATCAATCGTAACGCGCGTTCTGGACATCTCATCGCCGCACATCGTGCAGTAACGAACCGAATCGTAACCGCCAGCCGCAACGCAGGTGGGCGCCGTGTAGTTCTCCATCACGGGATCGCCCGCGATATGGACGTTCGTGGCGGGGATCGTCTCGCTGACGACCGTTGCGCAGATCGGGCAATAGCTTACGACGGTACCGGTGTTCGTGCAGGTTGCCGCAGAGCGGTAGATTTCATCCAGCGCATGCGGCTTGGTCTGTACACCGTCAGCGTGGTCGTTGCCGCAGTATACGCAGGTGCGGGTATGCGTGCCGTCGCCGTTGTCGATCCAGGCGCCCCAGGTGTGAGCGCTGGGATTCACAGGCAGCTCTTCGGTTCTTACAAGGCCGTTGCAGTCCGCACAGTAGTAGGCCTTCATACCCTTTTCGGAGCAGGTAGCTTCAAAGAGGACCACTGAGTAGGTTCTGGTGGTGGAGTGGTTGGTGTAATCGTAGCCGTCGTCCACCGCGGTGCGGGACATCTCGTAGCG
>CAMVBR010000152.1 GCA_947165755.1 uncultured Clostridia bacterium | reverse complement strand
CGTACAAGACGGGGGACGGTTCCTTGTCTTTTGTTGATATTTCAGGTCAAGACATGGAACCGTCCCCTGTCATCACTGTCTTTTTTATTCAATGATGTCTTTAAGGTTTTTTGATTTTAGAAAAATCTATTCTTTTTGTTTTTCCAGAAGGAAGTAGTACTGTATAGGCTATAACAAATGAATAAAACACAACTGTAATTATAAGCAAATAACGATTGTATTGAATTACGGAAGTAATTCCTAAAATAGAAACAACCAGAAATAAACAATTAAAACATCGCAAAATATAGAACAATACTAAATGCCTTTTTGTATATGTTTCTTTAATTATAAAAACATAAAAAACTTTTCGCCAAATTGGCTGTTGCCTAATATATGTTTTTTTCTCTTTTTTTGTTCTGTTAAACAGTACGGCATCAGTTATACAGCTTCTTAAGCCTATTTCAATAAGTAAAACAGTAAATAGTAAAATGATAAAAAACTTCACCGAGTTTACCTCAATAAGACAATAAGACAATAAGACAATAAGACAATAAGACAGGGGACGGTTTCTTGTCCTTTATTGATATTTCAGGTCAAGACAGGGAACCGTCCCCCGTCTTCACTTTGAATTATCTGCCGAGGTTGGCAAAGAAATCGGCGATTTTTTGAAGGATGTTTTCAAAGAAGGCCCGGATGCGGGCGATGAACCCGGCGAACCCTGTGGGCTGCTCCGTTTCCTCGGCGGGGGAAAGCGGCACGAGCGCGCCGGCAGCCGCATCGTAATACGAAAAGCGCGGGATGGTGAGATAGGGAGAGCCATCCTCTGTGGGCTGCACCACGTCCAGCTCAATGCCCGCGTAAGCCCCGGGCCACAGGTGATTGAGGTTCGATACGAAATAGGTGTGATCGGGAAATTCGCAGGTGGAAGAATCGATCTTCAGATCGGGGGAGATATAGTCCCCCAGCCCCTCGGCGCGGCGCGCGGCGATATAATCGGCGGGAAGCGTTTCGCCGATGCGTGCCGTGGTTGCGCCAAGGCTCATGGCGCGGGTGCCCACCTGACGGTCGCCCATATACATGGCCTCTTCGCACACCGGGTATTCCTGACCGCCGTAATCCGCAAACACGGCAAAGGGCTTGCCCTGCGCCATGATATCGCGGATCATGCCGTTGATGGCCGGGAACACGGTCTCGTGGTAGCGGGTGAGCTCACCGATGGCGTAGGCGTAGGCAGTGCGCTCGGCGTCCGTGGGGAACAGATAGGCCATCATTTCGTCGAACCGGGCGTTGACGCAGGCCATATTCTCAAGGCACAGCGCGTAGTATTCCCGCAGGAAGGGGGCGAAGAGCACGTCCTTCAGCTTGCCGTAGAGCGTGTTCATCTCCTTCACGGTGAGCTTGATGCCGAGGCTTTTGGCGATGCCCTGCAGCAGCGCCTGCATGGCGCGCATCACGCCGTCCGATACGTCGCCCTCCACGTTATATTCCACGTAGGGCGCGAGCCACTTCTCCATGCCGTCCGCCGGGATCTCCACCGTGCCGGTATAGATGGCGTCCGTGAGCGACATGCCGTTGTGGGTGGAAAAGGAAATGGCAAGCGCGGTCACGTCCTCGTAGTTTTTGGGGCGCTGATAGAGATACAGGTAGGTGAACAGCGTTACGGGGCCGAGGCAGCGGGCGTACAGCTTCACCTTTTGGTGATGCGTGACCTCCTTCACCGTTTCAATAAACGCATGCAGATCCGCCGCCTGCACAAAGGGCGACAGGCGCTCGTCGATCCAATATTCAAAATAGCCCTGGACCCGGTTATCCGCCTCTATGGTCTCGCGGCTCCAATACCAGTCCACGCGGGTATCGGCGGGCACAGTGCCGTCCGTAAGATCGGGCCGGAAGGCGTCGTAGGCCGGGCGCAGGACCTCGAGCACCTTGGCGGCGTAGGCGGTGTAGTCGCCGGTAAGGCGCGCGGCGGGCAGCAGGGGCGCGGCCTTGGCGAGCAGATTCACCACGTAATCGCCGTCGTCATAAATGGCAGCGGCGGAACCGTCCGCGCCGAAGCGGTAGATCTTGGTGCTGCCACGCACGTAGATCGTGGGGCAGGGCACCGCCGTTGCCGCCTGAGAGCACAAAGCGAACACCGGCAGCAGCATGCACACACACAGCAGCAGAGACAATGCTTTTTTCATAAACGTTTCCTTCCCTCCCAAACCGGCGCAGAACGCCGCGTTTTTAACGATATGATCTATCCTTCAAATTCGACCGTCGCCGCGGCGGGCAGGCCGAGCTCCACACCCTCGGTGAGGGCGTTCCACTGATCTTCCGTGCCGCCGAACACGAGCTTTTTGAGCTGATCGCACCCCGAAAAGGCGTTTTTGCCGATGGACGTTACCGAAGAAGGCAGCGTAACGGACGTAAGATACTTCGCGTTACGAAATACGCCCTCGCGCAGCTCTTGCACGGTTTCGGGCACCGTGAAGGACTCCCCTTCCCTGAGGGGGGGATAAAACAGCAGAGAAGTTTGATCTTTATTATAGAGCACGCCGTCTTCGCTCATGAAGGCGGTGTTTTCGTCGGCAACGGTCACGCGCTCCAGCAGGGGCGGCGTTTTGCCGAACAGCACGCCCGCCTTTGCCGCGTCCGCGCCGAGGACCAGCTCGCGCAGCTTGGCGCAGGTACTCAGATCGCCGCCGAGGGCGGTAACGCCGTCCGCCACGATCACGCGCTTGACCTTTTGATCGATATCGAGCTTTTCGGGGGAGAAATTTTTCACGGCCCCCTTGCCCGAAATCGTGAGATCGCCCTTGAAATCAAGCGTCCACGTTAAGCCTTTCCCCGCCGAACCGGTTTTCGGCTTCAAGGCGCTGCCCGCCATGGCCCCGGCCACCAGCAGCACACCGATCACGATCGAGAGGATCGCAAGAATTTTACCCTTCATTTTTTTGACCTCCGCAGATAAACAAAATACCAAAATATATTATACAAAAATCAGACGGAAAAGGAATACGGCAAAATAAACAAAAAACGCCGACCGGAGTCGGCATTTTGAATAATCGAAGTTGGATGCTCCGCGAAACATCCGCATTGTTCACACGCTGCGTAAAGCCTTACGGGCGTGCAGGACGTTCGCCGCTCCCGGGCGGGGTGGGCATTTCACCATCGGGCGGGGTGGGCATTTCACCATCGGGCGGGGTGGGCGGATCGCCGGGGACGCCGAGTTCTTCAAGACCTATGGCCGCGCGCAGGATCATGCGGGCATCCGACGTTGTGACGCTGCCGCTGCGATCCACGTCCATAGCGAGAAATTCCGCAGAATCGGACGCGTAAACGTCCAAACCGATCGCCTGCCGCAGAGCGAGGCGGGCATCGGCCGTGGTGACCTTGCCGTCGCCGTTCACGTCGCCGGGAACGCCGTTTTCAAAACCGCCGGGGGCGGGTTGTTCCCCGGGGTTGCCGGGCTGCTGCCCGCCGGGGCCGAAGCCGCCGGAGGAAGAGGAACCCGCTGTGGCCGACGTGCTGCCGTTCAGGGTATAGCTGCTGCCGGAAACGAGCGAGGGAGAGGCGAATACCACGTAGCTTGCGGTTCTCGGGGCGGCGGATTTTGCGGTATATACCGTATTGCCGGAAGCGTCCGTAACGGTGACCGTCTGCCCTGCGGTGACGATATTGCCGCCGGTATTGCCGCCGAAACCGCCGAAGCCGCCTCTGCCCGCGCTGCCGCCGAAGGCCACGTAGGCGCCGGCGTAGCTCTGCTGCATCATGGTATGGCCCACGGCCAGCACCGTTGCGCCGTCAAATATACAGCCGTATTCGGTATCGATCGGGTCGCCGTCGCCCTGCGAAGGCGCGTAGACCTCCAGCGTGCCGCCCGCCAGCGTGGCGCTGCCGTTGGAATCCAGCGCGTCGCCGCCCGTGACGTTCACGTACACGTAACCGCCGTACTGGTTATAGCTGAAATCCGCGCTGCGGTCGGCGATATCGCCGTTGGCTGCGTTGATGCCGTCTTCAGAGGCGTTCACATAGATATTGCCGCTGTACACGTTGACCACAGAGCCTTCAATGCCCTCGGCGGCTTTGGTGACGTTGACCGTGGGGCCGTCCGTCCCTGCCGCGCCGATGTTCAGGGTATAGTCGCATTTGATACCGTCGTCGTTGGCGGATACCGTAATGTTACCGGAAAGGATGTCGAGAGCCTTCTCGGATTTGATGGCGTCGCCGTCATAGGAAGTCGCATCCTCGGGATCCTTATAGTTATGCTTGATCGTGACGTTGAGGGTTACTTCTTCGATCGTCAGGGAGGCGGTGGAGAGCAGCACGTCGGTGTAGTTGCCATCCGCGTCCTCTTCGTAAAGATCCGCGCCGCCCTTGACGCCGTTTTTGCCGTAGGCGTTCACGTTGATCGTACCCGTGCCGCTGATGGTCACGTTGGAGCCGTCCTTGCACTTGATCACGGCGTTTTCGATATCGGGGTAAAGGGTTTCGTCGGTGTAGACGTCGTCGTTATTGTACTTGTCGTCGGAAAGGCTGTTCACGCTGCCAGCCGCGGCCACAATAGTAACGCCGCTGCCCTTGTTGCAGGTGACGGGCGCGGTGGCGGAGGCGGAAAGGGTGAGGCCGTCCAGCACCAGCGTTACGCCGGTCACGTTTTTCTTCACAACGATGGCGCCGTTGGCGCAGGAACCGGAAACAACGTAGGTTCCCGCGTCCGTAACGGAGAGGACCGTGCCCTTGACCTTATAGCCGGAGAAGCTGCCCTCGGTCACGGTGATCCCATCGTCGGAAAACACGAACCGCGTGGCGTCCGATACGTCGGTCTCAGCGGCAAAGGCCGCGGCGGAGAGGCTGAACAGAAGCAGACAGGTAAGGAGAATGGATAGTAGTTTTTTGGTTTTGCCGTTCATAGAATCAGGCTCCTTTCTTGTTTTCTGCCCCCATGATACGGCACAAAGCTAAAGTGAAATTAAAAGATTTAAGGAAAGCTGTTTCTTCCATTCCAAATCTCTTGCGTGGTACACAGAACCGTCCCACTGTCTCAAGGCAGGCGCGAAAGGCAAACGGCGAACGGCGAAGGGCGAAAAAACCGCCCGAAGGCGGTTTTTTGTCAGGCGGGCAGACGCGGGTAAAAATCGTAGACGGAATGGCCGAGGCGGGCCTCCAGCGCCGCCTTCTGCGCGACGGCGGCGGCGCGGTGCTCGGGCGAGCGGGCGTGGGTGCCCTTGCGGGATTCGATATCGGCAATGCGGTCCTCCAGCGTTGCCCCGCCCGAATGCAGGCATAACAAATCGCACACCTGAATGATGCGGTCGTAATCGGTGTTTTCGTGGGTCTCCACAAACCGCTTCACCGTATCGTAGCCCTCGCTCTGGGGCGACAGGGGCCGGGCGCAGGTGAGGGAGACGTCGTTATTCAGAAACGAATGGGTAAGGCAGATGAAGGCGTAATCGCCGTAGCCCTCGTCCGTGAGGTATTTATACCCGGCGTACATGTGGTTGGGGGAATCGATGCGGCGGCCGATATCGTGCAGGTAACCGAGCACGGCGGCGTATTCGGCGTCCAGCCCCAATTCCCCGGCGATGAGGGCTGCCAGATCGCCCACGTGGCGGCTGTGGGACACGTACATGATGTTCTCGGGATGGTCCAGCCCCTGCGTGAGGAGGGCGTAGGCCTCGGCGCGGGTATTGATTTGTTTCTTTTGCATGCAGGTTCTCACTTTCTCTTTCGCAAAGCGCACACCAGCACCGCGGCGCAGTCAGCGATCAGTAATAACGCCAG
Source organism: uncultured Clostridia bacterium (assembly GCA_947165755.1). Classification (GTDB taxonomy): domain Bacteria; phylum Bacillota; class Clostridia; order Oscillospirales; family Acutalibacteraceae; genus RUG806. The sequence continues at coordinate 173 of CAMVBR010000152.1, read as the reverse complement.
CCAGCAGAAGGCGAAGCAGATCGCGTAGCCGGGCTGATGCCCCTTATACACGGCGTTGTTTACGATCAGGATGATAATATTATACGGTAAAACGGCGGCCAGCGTGCCGACGCCGAGGGCAAGCCCCCATTTTTTGAAGGGCATTTTTTCAAATCCGCCGATGGCGTAGGCGG
>CAMVBR010000151.1 GCA_947165755.1 uncultured Clostridia bacterium | reverse complement strand
CCCGCGAGGAAGGCGGCAAGCTGCAGCAGATCGATTTCGGGCAGTATAAATAAGAAGCTAAAGTAACAATCGGTAAATTGGAATTTGTAGGGCTCGACGCCCTACAAATTCCAGTGGCCAGCAGCCAGTGGTCAGTGGTCAGCATCTGTTAAGGCAGGCTGATCCGGTCACAGATCGCTGGTCACTGGCCACTGGTCACTGGTCACTTACTCTGCGACAAACTGATAATTGAATATTCCACGGTTAATGAAAAAGCTCCGACGCCGGGTCGGAGCTTTTTGCATGTAAATCTTATTTTGTTTCGTTGCTGATGCCGGAGATGATCTCCTCCAGCGCTTCGTTGGTCTTGTTTTCGTTGGCGAGCAGCGCGCGGCGCTCGTTGAGGGCGATATACATCTTTTCGCGCTTCTCCCCCACCAGATCGTAGAAGAAATACGGGATCACGCCCACGAGCTTGGAGATGATGCCAAGGCCCCGGTAGAGGAAGAACACCTTCTGGTAGATCAGCTTGCTGCCCTGTGCCCACGGCAGCTGCGGCAGGGTGGTATCGTAGCCGCTCCACTTGATCATGGCCAGGCCGAACATGGTCTTCAGCGGGCGGATCAGCTCGCCCAGAAGCTGGGTGAAAATGCCGATGGTGCCGTCGGGCCGTTCGCCGGTCATATACTCGGTGTAGTCGTTGATCTCTCTGCCCACCTCGGCCTCGAACACGTCCGCGGGACCGTTGTTGGCGGCGTTCACCCCAAGGCATACGGCGGATACGATGCACGCGAACAGACGCTTATCCACAAAGGGGATCGTTAAGCCCGCCATCACGATAAATGTGGCGATATCCCACAGCCGCAGCGTGATGAGCGCCGTTTTGTTGTTTTTGAAGAACTGCCGGAATTTCGGAATGAACGTTACGCTCAGCGGGTTTATGATATTCTGCGGCAGCTCCACGAAGAAATTGTTGATGGTGCCGCCGAAGATCTCGAGGTGGGTGGTCACGTCCCACGAATAGCCGCCGTTGGTGATCCACATGGTGGAGTAATTCGCAATGGTGTTGCGCAGCATATACTTGTTCTTTAAGATGTAAAACAGGGATTTGGAGAGGGGCGCGGGCTTGGGCTGCAGCATGATGCGCTCCTTGCAGTTGACGGCCATGCTCATGTTGCCCGCGATGCCTACGGCGGAGGCGATGATAGCCACCACGGCGTAAAGGGTGGGCATCGGGAAATTGATATAGCCCTTTTCGTTGAAATCGATGATGGGGGCGAAGAGCATATAGATGATGCCGGAGCCGGTACCGCCGATATACCGCTGCAGCAGGCCCACCGCGATACGGTCGTTGGGGTTCACCGTTTGCATCGAGAGCATGTGCATACGCGGGATGCCGTAGATGGTGGAGAAGGTCTCCTGTATGAACAGCATCACGAATACGAATATGATCTTGCGCGGGTCGTTGGACGTGCTCGAGCCGAAGAACAACCCGCCGCAGTAGAGCAAGGCGGTGGAGGCGTAGAAGGGCGCGGCGCCCAGCAGAATATAGGGACGGGCCTTGCCCCAGCGCGTGCGCGTGCGGTCGTAAAGCGCGCCCATCAGCGGGTCGTTCAGCGTGTTGTAGATGGCGATCAGCATATCGATGAGCACCACGTAGGTGAGGTCGATTTTGAGCACCTTCACGTAATACAGCATCTTGTAATTATCCAGCGCGTTCATGAGCTGGGTGGCCAGGTCCGAGATCGCCGGGAAGGCCATCTCCTTGGGGCTCAGCACCCCGGTATGGAACATCCGGGTGGCGATATCGCTGTATTTATTCAGCTTTGATTCGGATATGTTCGCGGCGGAGGTGTCTTCCGCCGAAAATACGCCTTCCACAAAGCTTTTTCCGTTTTTTTCGTCGGCCATGTTCTCGCGTTCCCTCCTTTATTCGTTCACCGTGACCTCGCACGAGGCCCGGTAGTATCCGTCGTCCGACAGGGCGTATACCGTACAGGCTCCCGCGCCCACGGCGGTCACCTTACCGGTTTCATCCACGGCGGCCACCGTATCGTCGGTGGTATACCACGAAACCGTTTGCACGGTGGGCTTTTTCAGCGCAAAGCCCTTGTTATCGGCCGCCACGCGGGCGGTGAGCGTTTCGGTATCTCCCACGCCGAGGGTGAGCCTGTGCTTATTGATCTGGATGTATTCCACGCTCACCTTCACCTGCACGGCGCAGGTATCGGTATAGGTCTTGCCGTTGAAATCGAAGCTGGCGGTCACGTTAGCGGTACCGGCGGTTTTGCCTGCTTTCAGGTAACCCTTATCGTCCACCGTTACCACGTTTTCATCCGAAGAGCGCCACGTGATGGCGTAGGCCTTGGGGTCGTCGCACACGCGCTCGGCCGTGAGCTGCTCCTTTTTGCCGGGGGCAAGGGTCAGGCTGTGCTTATTGAGCGCAATGGCGGGCCACGTAAAGGCGTATACCGCTTCCTGAGAAATGGCGGCCCCGCATTCCGCCGCGCCGAGGGCGGCGAGATCACCGGAGAATTCCAGCCCCGCCGTTGCGTTCACGTCCTTGCGCACGGAAAGGCTCAAAAGCGCGTCGGTGAAACGGTCCGTAACGAAACGGAGGCTCAGGCGCGTGGTTTCGCTTGTCACGCCGTTCAGCGCGGCGAAATCCGCAAGCGCCGGCGTTACCATGGCCTTCACCGCGTCGGGATCGGGGGTAATCAGCCGCCCGGCAAGCGCGGGGGCGTCGGCAAGCTCCACGGTAAAGGTATACCGGTCGCGGTACCGCATATCGTAGGGCCGGTCGCTGCCGCATACGGCGCAGGCCTCCACGGGCGCGGCGCTCTCTTCGCCGCAGGAGGGGCAGCGGTAAAAGATATAGTCGCAGGTAAAGCTCCCGATCTCGGCTTCCGTGAGCGTGGGCAGCGCCTCCAATGCGGCAAGCGCTTCGCCGAAGGCGGCGCTCTGCTTCTCTACCTGCCCGGAAACACTGTCCTCGGCGGGGTCGATCAGGAATACCAGCGTTTTTTTCAGCGCGTCGCTGCCGTCGGTGGTAACGCTGTTCCCGTCGATGCGGAATTTCCATTCGTAGCTCGCGGCGGGCTTCTCCGTTTTTACGGCGGCAAGCGCGGCGTTGAGGTAATCGGCAAGGGCCGCGTTCGTCTCCGGAGCGGGCGTTTTGCTTTCGGTAAGCGTTACGGGCGGGAAAGCGCCCTCCATATTCAGCACGAGCTGAATGCCATAGATAAAGCCCGCCGCAAAGATCACGATCAACACGGTGATCACCACCGGGTACATCCATTTGTTTTTCTTTTCCAGCGCCGCCTCCTGCCGCTCCAGCGCGGCGCGGTCGGGCATGGTGGTTTCGGGGGTATTCATTGAGCATCCGCCTCCTCTCCGTGGGCCTTGGCGTAGTCCTCTTTTTCCTTGGCGATCTCCTCGTCGATCTTGCGGGTCTCCGCGGTGGCCACCACGGGCTGCGGGAGCGCGTCCAGATCGATCTTTCCGGCTTTCAGCTCTTTATACAGCCGCGCGCGCGTCTCCATGCCCTCGCCGTATTCCACGGGCACACCCTTTTTATCGAGGATCATATTCACGGCGATCACGGCGCCGAAGGCCAGCGCGGTGACCAGCAGCCCGAAGCCGGGCTTGCCCGAGAGAAGGGCGCCGGTTTTATTGGCGGCGGAAAACCGCAGGATGAGCGCGAAAGCAGCAAGGCTCACCGCGGCCCCCACGCCCGCCGCGGCGCCGATGACCTTCTGCATATTTTTGATGCTCAAAAAGCACAGCAGCGTTGCAAGCAGCACGATCACTGCCATCCCCGCTGCGCCGAGGTACGAAAACAGCGCGTTTCGCAGCGAGGTGAAGGCCGCACCGGCAAATGCGGAATCCGTCATGCCCAGCACGTAGCCGAGATTGCCGCCCGAAAACAGCGCCATGAGGCCGAATACGCCGAAATCCACCCGTTTTTCATAAAACGGGAGCTTGAGCAGGAACGCCCCGGCGGGGATCAGCAGCGTGAGGGCGGGCAGAAGCGAAACGCACAGCCGAATAATCGTAAGGCGGGAGCCGATGAACGCGCCCTTGAACCGGCGGAATTTCACCCGCACCTGCGCCTGCGCCAGCTCGGCGTATTTCGCCTCCCGGTAGAAATTCTCCTCGAAATTCACGAACCGCATGTTTACCCCGCAGGCGGGGCAATACTGACTGAGGTCGGTCAGCTTCAGCTTTTTGCCGCAGTTCGGGCAATGGGCCATACGAATTCCTCCCTTTCGGTTATTTATAGATTCATTATAGAATGATTTTATACAAATTGCAACAATATTGACCAAAATCACAAAGGGGGCAAAGGGTAATTCTATAAAAGGTATAAAAAGTGACTCTTATTTTTGTGCACAAATAAAAAAACGCGGTCACACAAACCGCGTATCGCCGTACAATGTATTGAAGTTTTCGGATTTCAATTTTTTACAGGAGGTCTTCTTATGCCTGATATCCCCACCGGCGCCGCCGGGCTCAATACCGGCTGCAACGGAAATTCCATTACCGAGGCCGTTTGCATCGATACCGCGCGGGTATACGATTCCTGCGCCGATAAGGACTGCCTTTCGGACCTGCGCGTGTGGTTCACCGCTCCGGCGCAGGCCGTGGTGGACGCCGCCGCCACCGTGCGCTGCAGAAGCTGCGAGGTGCTCAACGTCTTTTCGGAGATCGAAAAGGTGCCCTTCAGCGCGGGCTATTATTCCGTGGACGCCACCTTCTTCTTCATGGTGGCGCTGGACGCCTTCACCTCGCCCACCGCGCCGCCCCAAACCGTATACGGCCTAAGCGTCTATTCCAAAAAAGCGATCCTCTACGGCGCGGAGGGCAGCGTGCGGGTGTTCTCTTCGGAATACTCCCCCGCCATCGACGCCCAGAGCTCCGCCACCGCAACCAACCCCAGAGCGAAGATCCAGGTGGCGTCCCCCATCTGCCTCGAGGCGCGGCTGGGCTGCGCCTGCGACTGCAGCGGCGGCGCGGAGCTGCTGGCGGGCATTCCGGCGGCGGTGCAGAATATCTTCGACGGCGATTTCGTGGATTCCGCCGTGGGCCGCGCGGCGCGTGTCACCATAGGGCTGTTTTCGATCATCCAGCTCGAGCGCGACGTGCAGCTGCTGATCCCGGCCTACGATTTCTGTTTCCCGAACAAGGAATGCACCAATGAGGCCATGGACCCGTGCGAAGCCTTCCGGCGCATCAGCTTCCCCGTGGCGGAGTTCTTCCCGCCCGAGGCGAACACGGCTTCGGAAGAAAACAACCAGATGCCGCCCTTTACCGGCTCCGGCTGCGGCTGCGGAAGATAAATAACCGCCGTAAAGGCAACGCCTCCCATGATACGGCCTTCAGGGGTATCATGGGAGGTATTTTTCTGTGATTCAACGGTTTTGAGCAGTAACGATAGGGTTATTTTGCAGGTTATTTCGGTAAAAACAGCCGCCTGCGGTTATTTTTTGGTGTAGGTCAGGATAGAGCCGGTATCGGTATCCTTCATCGTAAGGTTGTTGCCGTCGATGGTGTATTCCCAGATCTGCGTTGTGGACGCGCCCTCGTAGGTGATCTCAACGGTTTCGCCCTTATCGACGTAGGTGAAGTTCATAAGCATGCCCTCGCTCGCGTCCCAAACGCCGGCGCCGTCTTCCTTGAAGGTATAGGCGCAGCCTTCCGCTTCGTTGGCGCTCCAGGTGCCGAGAAGCGCTGAGGTCGCGGCTGCTTCTTTGGTTTCGCCCTGAGAGGCGTCTTCGGCTGTGGTATTTTGGGTGGTATTCGCGTCGCCGCCTTTATTGCCGCATGCGGCCAGGCAGAGGGCGGTCATAAGAACGCAGAGCGTAAGTGCGATCAGTGTAAACAGTTTTCTTTTCATGGTTTTTGCTCCTTTTTTGTTTTTTATCGTGTTACTCAAAATCATCTTTTG
>CAMVBR010000150.1 GCA_947165755.1 uncultured Clostridia bacterium | reverse complement strand
TTCATGCGCGAAAACAGCGCGAAAAAATGACTCGCCAACAGTATCAGCTCCTTTGAGGTTTATTTTACTACAGGAAAAATAAAAATACAAGAGGAGATGTTCGCTGCGCTCACGGGAGGGTGCGCCTTCGGCGCGGGAGGGTACGCCGGACGGCGCGGGAAGATGTGCCTTGCGGCACGGGAGATGTGCCTAACGGCACGGGAATGTTACAATTCCGGGGTAAAACTCCCGCGAGCGTAAGCGAGCAACCTCCCGCGAACGCATGTGAGCAATCTCCCGCGAGCGCAGGCGAGCAACCTCCCGCGAACGCATGTGAGCAATCTCCCGCGAGCGCAGGCGAGCAACCTCCCGCGAACGAAGTGAGCTTCAGTTTGTCGGGCTCGATGCCCGACAAACTGAAATTTTCCGTTGACAATACTCTTTATTTTTTATATAATATTAAGCTGAGTAAATATTATGTGAACGAAAGGAGAGATGCCGTATGACCGATACCGAGATGAAAGCGCTGTACGGTGCCCTCACCGAAAAAATAAACGGACAGGAGCGGATCCGCCAGGCGGATTTCGACCGTTTCAACGTAAAACGCGGCCTGCGCAACGCGGACGGCACCGGCGTGATCGCCGGCATCACCAAGATCTGCAGCGTGGAAGGCTACTATATCGACGACGGCGAGCGCATCCCGAAAAACGGCCGTTTGATCTACCGCGGCGTGGATCTGTACGATTTCGTGGCGGGCTGCAAAAAAGAGGACCGCTTCGGCTTCGAGGAGCTCGCCTACCTGTTGATGTTCGGCGCGCTGCCCACCCGGGAGGAGCTTTCGGATTTCTGCCGCCTGCTGGCCGCCAGCCGCGAGCTGCCCGACGCCTTCGTGGAGGACGTGATCATGCGCGCCCCCTCGCCCAACATCATGAACAAAATGGGCTCTTCCGTGAACGCCCTTTACGCCTACGACGAGAACCCCGACGATATCTCGGTGGAAAACGTGCTGCGGCAGTCGGTGTCGCTCATCGCCCGCCTGCCCGTAATCATGAGCTACGCCTATCAGGTGAAGCGCCGCTTCTACTATAAAAAGAGCATGTATATCCACCAGATCAACCCCGCCCACCAGACGGCGGAAACCGTGCTGCAGGTGCTGCGCTCCGATAAGAAATTTACGGACGCCGAGGCAAAGCTGCTCGATTTGTGCCTGATGATCCACGCGGACCACGGCGGCGGCAACAACTCCACCTTCACCACCCGCTGCGTCACCTCCACCGGCACCGATACCTATTCGGCGGTATCGGCGGGCATCGCCTCGTTAAAGGGCTTCCGGCACGGCGGCGCCAACATCAAGGTCACCGAAATGGTGGAGGAGATCAAGGCGAACGTGAGCGATATCACCGACGAGGACGAGGTGGAGGCCTACCTCAGAAAGATATTGCGCAAAGAGGCCGGCGACGGCTCGGGCCTGATCTACGGCATGGGCCACGCGGTGTATACGCTTTCGGACCCCCGCGAGGTGCTCTTAAAGGCCAACGCCGAAACGCTGGCGGTGGAAAAGGGCTATGAGGACGAGTGGACGCTGCTCGATATCATCGAGCGCGTTACGCCCCGCATCTTCAAGGAGGAGCGCGGGCTCACCCGGCCCATGTGCGCCAACGTGGACCTGTATTCGGGCCTCATCTACAAAACGCTGGGCATCCCCATGGATCTGTATACCCCCATGTTCGCCATCGCCCGCGTGGCGGGCTGGTGCGCCCACCGGCTGGAGGAGATCGTTACCAGCACCAAGATCATCCGCCCGGGCTACAAGAGCCTGGCAGGCCACATCAACTATATTCCCATCGGCCTCAGGGAGAAAGAGGAAATCAAATGAAAATCAAAGGCTCCGCAAAAAAACTGACCGCCAAAACCGTGATCGTCGCCGCCGCCGTATTGGGCGCGCTGCTGCTGGGAGTGCGCTGCTGGCAGTCCTTCGCGCTCATCGACCCGGCCACCGGCTTCTTTACCGACCATAAAAATATTACCGTGATGCCCTCGTATATCCTTGCGGTGGGTATCGCCCTGATCGTGCCGCTGCTCGCTTACCTTACGCCCCTCTCCAAGGCGGAATATATCGCCCCCGCCAAGCGGCCCCTGCACGCCGTGGGGTGTGTGGCGCTGGCCGCCGGCATCGCGCTGGACGCGGTAAAGCCCCTCTTCGGCGAAGAGAAGACCCGCCTGACCGTCGTTACAGCCCTGCTCGGCGCTGCCGCCGCCGCTGCGCTCATCAACTGCAGCACGGCCTTTCTCACCGGCAGGGATCTCGTAAGAAAAGCAAAGCTCCTTATGGTGTTCCCCGCGCTGTGGGCGCTGGCCAAAACGCTGACCTATTTTTCCTACTACACCAGCTATATCAAGGTTTCCGCGCTGCTGCTGGCCATTTTCGCCGACGTGTTCCTCATGATCTTCCTGTTTGAATACGGCAAAAAGGTCACGGGGCTGGGCGGCGACGGCAATTCCCCGTCCTACCTCGCTTCGGCCCTCGTGTGCGCCGCGCTGCAGCTTTCCGCCGCCGCCACCGGCATTGCGGGGCTCATAAAGCAAACGGAATTCCTGTATACGCCCTTCGCGCTTTACCGCCTTGCGGCCGCGCTCTTCTGCATTACGGCTGTGGCCCTGTTCTTAAAGAACGACGTGCCCGATTACGTACCGAAGGCCGCCATCGAGACCCACCCGCTGGAGGCCGACGAAGCGCCCGCGCCCGAAAAAGCCTCCGAAAAAGCGCCCGAGGAAACGGAAACGAACGATGAAGCTTGACGATATCTTCTGCGGCCTGCCCTACGGGTTTTCCGCCTTTGCCGCCGTGAAGGACCGGCTGATCGACTGCCGCGCCAAGGCCCGGCTGCCCGAAAACGCCGAAACCGTGATCAGCGTGCTGTTTCCCTATTACCTCGGGGAAGAATACTATAAAAACGCCAACGTCTCGCGCTACGCCGTGAGCGCGGATTACCATATCATCACCGGCGCCATCATGGAAAAGATCGTATCGGCGCTCCGGGCAGAATACCCCGAAAACAAGTTCGAGTATTTCGTGGATAATTCCCCCATGCCCGAGGTGCGCTGCGCCGTGAACGCAGGCCTGGGCGTAATGGGCAAAAACAACCTGTTCATTTCGCCGGAATACGGCTCGTGGGTGTTTTTGGGCGAGGTGGTCACCGACCGGTATTTTCCCCCGGCGGCCCCCGCCGAGAGCTTTTGCATCGGCTGCAGCGCCTGCGAAAAAAAGTGCCCCGTGGGCGCCATCGGCGACGGGGGCATCGCAAAGGAGAAGTGCCTTTCCTTCCTCTCGCAGAAAAAAGGCGAGCTGCCGCAGGAGGTCGCCCATAAAATGGCCGAATATAACTGCGCCTGGGGCTGCGATATCTGCCAGAAGGTGTGCCCCATGAACCTGCACGCAAAAATCACCCCCATTGAAGCGTTTTTTGACACCGCCCGCCCCTTCGTCACCGAAGCGGACGAGGTGGAGGGACGCGCCTTTGCCTGGCGCGGCAAGCAAGTGATCGAACGGAACCTGAAAGCGATCCGTTCTGAATAAAGGAGCAATATTTATGAAGCTGGTCATTGCCATCGTCAACCGCGACGACTCCGCGGATCTGATCCACAAGCTCAACAAAAACGGCTTTATGTCCACAAGGCTGTCTACCACCGGCGGCTTTCTGCGCGCCGGCAACATCACGCTGCTCATCGGCACCGAGGACCACAACGTGCCCAAGGTGATCGATATCCTGCGGGAGTGCTGCTCCCAGCGGGCCGAGATCGTCACCAGCGCCGCCGGCAACTATTCGGAGCACTTTTTCGCCTCTCTGCCGGTGGAGGTCAAGGTGGGCGGCGCCACCGTGTTCGTGGTGGACGTAGAGCAGTTCATCAAGATGTAAGCGATGCTGTTCGGTGCAAACGAGATCCCCGCGCAAACGAAGGCGCGGGTGAACGCCCTTGCCGAACGCGGCAGGCTGCCCCAGAGCGTGCTGCTTTCGGGCGGCAGCGAAAGGCTGCGGGAAAAGTGCGCCATGGAGCTGGCCGGGGCCGTAATGTGCGAACGCATGAAAAACGGCTCTCCCTGCGGCAAATGCCCCGCCTGCGTAAAGCTCAAGGCCGGCACCCATCCCGATCTGATCGCGGTGAAGCCCGCGAAGGACCGCAAGACCGTATCCATCGATCAGGTGCGTTCGCTGGTGCTCGATACCCTGTATCTGGCTCCCAACGAGGCGGAAAACAAGGTATACCTGTTTTACGGCGCCGAGGAGCTTTCGCCCCTGATCCAGAACGCGCTGCTCAAAACCATAGAGGAGCCGCCGCCCTACGCCATGTTCGTTTTTCTGTGCGACCAGCGCGACCGGCTGCTGACCACCGTGGTTTCGCGTGTGACGGAGTTTTCGCTGGGCGACGTGCTCACGGCGGAGCGGAAAAATAAGGAAGCAGAAATATCGGATATCGCCGCTGCCTACGTAAAGGCGCTTTGCGGCGGAAACGAATACGATATCATGAAAAGCACCGCGCCCCTCGCCAAAAACCGGGCGCTGATGAAAAAGGCGGCCGAGCGGGTGATTTTGATCGTGCGGGACGCCGCCGCCTTTCCGGCGGGCGAGATCATGAGCGGCTGCGAGGAGGCCGCCGTGATGCTGCACGGGGCGTACGACGCGCCCGCCCTCTTCGCCCTGAAGGAGGCCATGGAGAAGATCGCCTCGTGGGCGGCTTCAAACGCCAACGAAAACCTGATGCAGACGCTGTTTTCTTCCATGGGCGCCGAATTACTGAAAAAGAGACGCTTTTAATTATATTCTTGACCGCCGGAGCGATTTTTTCCGGCAGGATCGATAGGAGACGCTATGGCTGAAGTTATAGGAATCAAATTCAAAGAGGTGGGCAAGGTCTATTACTTTGACCCCGCCGGAAATACGCTGCAAAAAGGGCAGCTTGTGATCGTGGAAACCGTGCGCGGCGTGGAATGCGGCACGTGCGCCATCCCGAACACCCAGGTGCCGGACGAGGACATCGTAAAGCCCCTCAAGCGCATTCTGCGCCCGGCCACCGACGCGGATAAGGAGACACTTGCCCGCAACAAGGAAAAGGAAAAGCGCGCCTACGAAATATGCAAATCCAAAATCGAGCACTTCGGGCTGGATATGAGCCTTGTGGAGGTGGAATATACCTTCGACGGCTCTAAGATCTTATTCTTCTATACCGCCCCCGAGCGCGTGGATTTCCGCGAGCTTGTGAAGAGCCTCGCCTCGGTGTTCAAGGTGCGCATCGAGCTCAGGCAGATCGGCGTGCGGGACGAGGCCCGTATGCTCGGCGGCCTGGGGCCCTGCGGCCGCCCCTTCTGCTGCACCGAGTTCCTGCACGATTTTCAGCCCGTATCCATCAAAATGGCCAAGGAGCAGGGCCTGTCGCTGAACACCATGAAGATCTCAGGCACCTGCGGGCGGCTCATGTGCTGCCTGAAATACGAGCAGGCCAGCTACGAATACCTGCTCAAGCACACCCCCAAGGTGGGCGCCATCGTGGAAACGGCCGACGGCAGGGGAGAAGTGGTGGATAACAACCTGCTCACCGGCATGCTCAAGGTGAAGCTTGACCGCCACCCCGACGCCGCCCCCACAGCCTTCCACCGCCGCGACGTGAAACTGATCCGCGATTCGCAGATCCGCGTGAACAAGGCCGAGCGCGAGGCGCTGAAGGAAATTGCGGAAGAGGACGAATAAGCCGCGCCTGCGGCGCGGCGCGAAGCTGCAAGCTACAAGCTTCAAGCTGAAAGCAAATTAGAAAATGCGCAGATGTTGTTCTGATACCAACATTTTTCTGCATGATCATTCTTGCTTGCAGCTTGCAGCTCCTTAGCTTGCAGCTTTCCTTTGCGGGGCGTCGAGCCTCGCAAAGGGAAAGATAAAACCCGGCGGGTTTTCCGCCGGGTTTACTGTTTGTTGAATCG
>CAMVBR010000149.1 GCA_947165755.1 uncultured Clostridia bacterium | reverse complement strand
ACCCCTCCATCGGCGGCACCTCCAAGGGCCATCTGGTGCGGGAGATCGACGCCCTCGGCGGCGAAATGGGCATTGCCGCCGATAAGAACACACTGCAGAACCGCATGCTGAACCTCGGCAAAGGCCCTGCGGTGCATTCTTTACGCGCCCAGATCGACCGCCGGGCCTATTCCACCTATATGAAGCACGCGCTGGAGCGGCAGGAAGGGCTGGACCTGGTGCAGGCGGAGATCGTAAAAATCGAAAAGAACGAGGAAACCGGCCTTTGGGCGCTGTATACGCGGCTGGACTGCCTTTACGAGGCGGCATGCGTCGTGCTTGCCACCGGCACCTTTCTGGACGGCAAGATCTACGTGGGCGAGCACTGCTTTTCCAGCGGGCCGGACGGCACCTTCCCCGCCATCGGGCTCTCGCAGTCGCTGAAAAAGCTGGGCGTGCGCCTGCGGCGGTTCAAAACCGGCACCCCCTCGCGCGTGAACAGGCGCAGCGTGGATCTCGACGCGCTGGAGCCCCAATACGGCGATGCGCGCGTGACGCCTTTCTCGTTTTCGGGCGAGACTGCGCCGCAGAACGTACTCCCCTGCTATATCACCTATACGAACGACGAAACGAAGCGCGTGATCCTCTCGAATCTGGACCGCTCTCCCCTGTTTGTCGGCATGATCGAGGGCGTAGGCCCCCGCTACTGCCCCAGCATAGAGGATAAAATGGTGCGGTTCGCCGAAAAGGAACGCCACCAGATCTTCATTGAGCCCTGCGGCCTCGATACCGAAGAGATGTATTTGCAGGGGCTCTCCTCTTCCCTGCCCATCGACGTGCAGGAGGCGTTCATCCACACCATTCCGGGCCTCACCCACGCCAAGGTGATGCGCAACGCCTACGCCATTGAATACGACTGCGTGGATCCCCTTTCGCTGAAGGCGTCTTTGGAGTTTCACGGCTTTCCCGGATTGTTCGGCGCCGGGCAGTTCAACGGCTCCTCGGGCTATGAGGAGGCCGCCGCGCAGGGGCTGATCGCCGGGATCAACGCAGCGCTGAAGGCGCAGCACAAGCCGCCCTTTATTCTGGAACGCGCCAGCTCCTATATCGGCACCCTCATCGACGACCTTGTGACCAAGGGCTGCAATGAGCCTTACCGTATGATGACCAGCCGTTCGGAATACCGCCTTGTGCTGCGGCAGGACAACGCCGACCTGCGTTTAACGGAGCGGGGCTACCGATTGGGGCTTGTGAGCGAAACGCGGTATCAAAAGCTGCTGCAAAAGATCGATCTGATCGAGGCGGAGCGCAGGCGCGTGGAAAAGGTTGTGATCGCCCCCGGGGACGCGATCAACGCCATGCTGGTTTCACGTGAAACATCTCCCCTTTCCACCGGCTGCAAGCTGGCGGAGCTCATCCGCCGCCCGCAGCTTGACTACGAGACGCTCGCGCCCTTCGACCCCACCCGGCCCGACCTCCCCTACGAGATCTTCGAGCAGGTGGAGATCAGCCTGAAATACGAGGGGTATATCAAGCGGCAGTCGGCGCAGATCGCCGAAATGCAGCGGCTGGAGCGCCGTCCGATCCCCGAGGGCGTCGATTACGGCAAAATCACAAATTTGCGCATCGAGGCGCGGGAAAAGCTGAGCCGCATCCGCCCCGAAAACATCGGGCAGGCCTCTCGCATCTCCGGCGTGAGCCCCGCGGATATTTCCGTTTTGCTCATCTGGCTGAAGGAGGCGGGCGTATGATTTCAAAGGAGCTGTTTGACGCCTGCATCCGCGAGATCGGCGTCGCTTTGCCAGAAAACGCCTTTGCGCAGTTCGACCTTTACGCAAGGCTGCTATGTGAATATAATGAAAAGGTCAACCTGACCGCCATCACCGACCCGGACGGGATCACGGTGAAGCACTTCGCCGACAGCCTTTACTTCTTAAAGTACGTTGACGTGCCCGAGAACGCCTGCCTTTGCGACGTGGGCACGGGCGCGGGGTTCCCGGGCGTGTGTCTGAAGCTGGCGCGGCCCGATCTCAGGCTGACGCTGTTTGATTCCGTGAACAAGAAACTTGATTTTCTGCGGTTTTTATCGAAAGAGCTCGGGTTTGACGCCGAGATCGTTCACGCGCGGGCCGAGGAGGCCGGGCAAACGCCCGCGTACCGCGCCCATTTCGATTTCGCCACGGCCAGAGCCGTAGCTTCACTCAACAAGCTTTGCGAATACTGTTTGCCGCTCGTGAAACAGGGCGGGCGTTTCGTGCCGCTGAAGGCGGAGCTTTCCGACGAGGAGCGAACCGCCGGTTACGCCGCCGCACGTATCGTAGGCGCAAAACTTGATAGGGAAGTACGCTACACGCTGCCGGGCGGCGACAGGCGGGAGCTGCTGATTTTTGAAAAGAAATCGCAAACCCCGACAAAATACCCCCGCGTTTCCGCTCAAATCGCAAAATCACCCCTGGGTGCGCAAAAAAAGGGTTAAAACGATATTCACCGTTCAACACGATTTTCAATTCCACCGTGCTATTCTTTACCTGCAGGCAGACGAATGCAGGCAAAGAACGGTACGGTGGTTTTATTTATGAATGCCAACAAACTGCGAACCGGCGGCCAGATCCTGCTGGTGCCGATGCGCGATCTGCGTGAGAATCCCTTGCACCCGCGCTTATATTATAATGATACGAAAACGGACGAGCTGGTGCGTTCCGTGGCCGAATCGGGCATTGTGGAACCGCTTACGGTGAGCGCCAACGCGGACGGCACCTACACGATCGTTTCCGGCGAAAGGCGGTACCGCGCCGCAGCCGCGCTCGGGTATGACTGCGTTCCGTGCGTGCTGATCCGGTCCGACAGCGACAGTCTTCTGTTTACCGGCCTTTCCAACCAGCTCACACACGACCCGCTCTCTTACTTTGAGATCGCCCAGTGCTATGAAAGGCTGCGGGACGCCTTCGACCTGACCTATGAGGAGACCGCCGACCGGCTCGGCCTCAGCCCCGCCGAGATCTACGCAAAGATCCGCTTGCTGCAGATCCCGCCGAAGCTCCGGCGCGTTATGCTGGAAAACGGCCTGAGCGAGAGCTATGCAAAGCTGCTTTTGAAGCACGACGACGCGGCGAAGGAGAGCCTTCTTACAAAGATCGTACACGAGCGCCTGTCGCTGAGCGAAGCAAGAGCCTGTTCCGACGAGCTTCTGCAGGGCGATCGGCCGCAGCAGGGGAGCGTGAAGACCTTTTTCAAGGATATCAACATATTTGTGAACACGATCGACCGCGCCTGCGCAGCCATGTCGGACGGCGGGGTTGCCGCCGAAACCGACAAAACTGAAACCGAGGAAACGGTGGAATACCGCATTTTGATCCGAAAGACCGTTCCCGCTTAACTTCCGATAACCGGCGAAAGCCGTTTATCATACAGCCCATATCTTTCTCTTTCACACCCCAGAAGCAGCCCGACCGAGCGCAAGCCCGGCCGGGTTGTTTCCCTGTGCAGCGGCAAAATTGTTTCACGTGAAACATTACGCTCAAAAAAGGGTTGTATTTTATAAATAATGGGTTTATAATAGAAAAGATTTCACAAACAAGGGGGATATCATGGCAAAAACGGTTGCGATTTTGAATCAGAAGGGCGGCGTGGGCAAAACCACCACGGCCGTCAACCTGACCGCCTGCGTGGGTGCCGAGGGCAAGCGGGCGCTGCTTTGCGATATCGATCCGCAGGGCAACTCCACCAGCGGCTTCGGCGTGGATAAGCGAGGCTGCGAGAAGTCCTCTTACCACGTGCTCATCGGGGAATGCCCGGTTTCGGACGCGCTGGTGCACACCGAATTCAAAAACGTGGACCTTTTGCCCTCCACCATGGATCTGGCCGGGGCGGATCTGGAAATCATCGATATGCCAAACCGCGAACGGCTGCTGAAAAACGCCCTCGCCCCAATCTGGGACGACTACGATTTCATTTTTCTCGATTGCCCGCCCTCGCTGGGGCTGATCACCCTCAACGCCCTGACCGCCGCCGATACGTTCCTTGTGCCGATCCAGTGCGAATACTACGCGCTGGAAGGGCTCTCGCAGCTCATGGCCACGGTGCGCAAGATCAAGCGTCTGTACAATCCCTATCTGGACTTAGAAGGCGTTCTGTTGACGATGTACGACAGTCGTTTGAACTTAACACAGCAGGTGGTGACCGAAGTGAAGAAATTCTTCCCGAAAAAGGTGTACGGCACCACCATCCCGCGCAACGTGCGGCTTTCGGAGGCCCCCAGCTTCGGCCAGCCCATCCTGTATTTCGATAAATCCTCAAAGGGCGCGAAGGCCTACGTTGAGCTTGCCAAAGAGTTTTTGAAGAAAAACGCCTGATCGGCCTAAAATCCGCATTTTCATTCCGATTTCCGCATTCCGAATTATTACTGTACGGAGGTATTTTATGCCCACAAAGAAGAAGTCCGGCCTCGGCAGAGGCTTCGACTCCCTGTTTTTGGATAACGCGGCGGACAGCGCCCCCGACGGCGGCGCCGTTACGCTGAAGCTCGGCGAGATCGAGCCCGACCGCAGCCAGCCCCGCAAAACCTTTGACCCGGCCGCCATGGCAGAGCTGGAAAACAGCATAAGGGAATACGGCGTGCTGCAGCCCCTGTTGGTGCGCCCCATGAGCGACGGCAGCTACCGCATCGTGGCGGGCGAACGCCGCTGGCGCGCCGCCAGAGCCGCCGGTCTTACCGAGGTGCCGGTGGTCATCCGCTCGCTCACGGACGAGGAGGCCTGCGCCATCGCCCTGATCGAGAACCTGCAGCGCGAGGATCTGGACCCGCTGGAGGAAGCCGAGGGCATTCAGCGGCTCATTCAGGAATTCGGCTTTACCCAGGCCGAGGCCGCCGAGCGGCTTTCCAAATCCCGCCCCGCCATTACCAACAGCCTGCGGCTTTTGGAGCTGCCGCCCAAGGCGAGGGAAGCCCTTTCCGCCGGCAAGATCAGCGCCGGGCACGCCCGAGCCCTGCTGGGCCTTTCCGACGCGGTCCTGATCGAGGAAGCCCTCAAAAAGGTGATCGAGGGCGGCCTTTCGGTGCGCCAGACCGAAGCACTGGTGAAGGCCATGCAGAAAACGCCCAAGCCCAAGATGGAGCGACTGAACAAGGATAACTACTTCAACGAGGTGCAGTGCTCCCTTTCCACCGTGCTTGCCCGCAAGGTGAAGGTAACGGGCGGCGAGAAGGGCGGCAAGCTCACCATAGAATTTTTCAGCAAGGACGATCTTCGGAAGCTGATCGCGGCTTTCGATGAAGAATAAAGGAGAAACGTTATGATCGACATCAAATTTTTAAGAGAGAACCCCGAGGTCGTAAAGGAGAACATCCGCAAGAAGTTTCAGGACGCCAAGCTGCCGCTGGTGGACGAGGTGATCGCGCTGGACGCCGAGAGCCGCAAAAACAAGGCCCGCGCCGACGAGCTGCGCGCCGAGCGCAACCGTCTCTCGAAGCAGATCGGCGGCCTGATGGCCAAGGGCCAGCGGGAAGAGGCCGAGCAGGTAAAGGCGCAAGTGGCCGAAATGGCCGCGGAGCTGGCCGCGTGCGAGGCCAAGGAGCCCGAATACGCCGAGAAGATCCGCAAGATCATGCTGGTGATCCCCAATATCATCGACGAGAGCGTGCCCATCGGCAAGGACGACAGCGAAAACGTGGAGGTGGAGCGCTTCGGCGAGCCCGTAACGCCCGATTTCCCGATCCCGTACCACACCGATATCATGGAAAGATTCAACGGCATCGACCTCGATTCCGCCAGAAGGGTAGCGGGCAACGGCTTCTACTACCTGATGGGCGATATCGCCCGCATCCATTCTTCGGTGATCGCCTACGCCCGCGATTTCATGATCGACCGCGGCTTTACCTACTGCGTGCCGCCCTTCATGATCCGCTCCGACGTGGTGACCGGCGTGATGAGCTTTGCCGAAATGGAAGCCATGATGTATAAGATCGAGGGCGAGGA
>CAMVBR010000148.1 GCA_947165755.1 uncultured Clostridia bacterium | reverse complement strand
ATTTAGGAATGCATCAGGATCCATATACAGATTCGTAAGGATAGGAAGCAAGTCGATATATTCTTCTTCTGCAGGACGAGACTTATATTGCGCAAGTACAACAAGATAACCGTGATCCCAACTCAGGACTTTCAGATATCTTTCAAGATCTTTGCTCGTTAAGAATGTGAGCGTAGTATCCCCAAAAGAAAAAGTAGTATATGCACCGTTTGAACTCAGCAATGCACAATCAGCAGCCATCAATTTGCCTCCTCTCCTTTGATTCAGGTATAGTATAGCATAACATAGGTTTTTTTACAACTGTTTCTCTTGCGAATAAACGATATTATCCAAATGCACTGCGCAAGTGTTGTTTGTGGCTGAACCAATCGGCGTTACGGATTGCTGTCCCCGGCGTCGGGCGTCTGCGCCGACGCTTCGTCGGACATACGCATATTGCGGCGCTCCAGAATGGCCTCCATCATCTCGTGATGAGACTTGCCCGTGATATTGTAAAAATGGATCGGAATCAGCATCAGCAGGTAGCCGAGCACGGGGGCGACGGTCGTCATCAGGAACAGCGCCCAACGGGTCTGCGGATTCTGAACGATCGAGATCTTATCGTCGCCGTGTTCCACGTATTTCGTCAGTCCCAGCACCCACAGCGCCAACGCGGAGGACATGGTGCCCTCCAGCTTGCCGGTAAAGGACATGATGGAAAGCATGGTGCCTTCGACCCGTTTGCCGGAGTGGTATTCCACGTAGTCCACGGTTTCGGCTTCCATTTCCTTCTGCATCAGGTTCTTGAATTCCAGCGGGATGGTGGAGAGCAGCGTAAAGACCACCACAAGAACGCCCGTCATGACGGATACGGGCTGATCGGCGGGTTTGTTCATCACGCCGGGGAAAGCCCCCAGCGCAAACACGCCGTTGATCAGCGCGCCGGCTACGCAGCAGGCCTGATAAAACCGGCGGGAATCCGCTTTCTTTCCCAGCTTTTCCACGATCGTCGGCACGATCAGCGCGGCCAGCACGCTCCCCGGCGCCTTGGCAATATCCAGAAAGCCGTTGAGCTTTGGGGCGTAGAGCGAGTCATAGGCAAAATAAAATGAGACCTGCTCCGGGATCTTGATGAGAATAAACACCACGTTGCCCAGGAACAGCATGAACAGCGGGCGGTTGGAGACCAGCAGCTTCAGGCATTCCTTCAGCCCGGGCGTTTCCTCGTGGTGCTCCAGCCGCTCCCGGGTGTTGCGGAAAGTGAAGCGCGTCAGCAGGATCACGAACGCGGCGGAGGCCACCGCTGCGGTCAGATAGGCCTTATCCAGATGCTCCTTGAAATACGGCAGCCAAGCGGCGAAGGCCACCAGTCCCGTGGGGATCGCCCCCAGGATCATCCGCCCGATGGCGGCGACGCCGTAAAGCTTCGTGCGTTCGGTGCCGTTAGGCGTCATGCTGAAAGCCAGCGCTCCCATGGGCACGTCGAAGGCGGTATGGGTAACGTCCAGCCCCACGAAGGCGAACACCGTCAGCGCCAGCTTCATCCCGTAGGGCAGCGTCCCTCCGCCGATAAAGAACAGCAGGATGAAAAAAGCAACGAAATACGGGGCGAATTTGATATACGGCCGCATTTTGCCGTATTTGGTGCGCGTTTTATCCACCAGAACGCCCATCATAGGATCGTTGACCGCGTCGAAAATGCCGCAGAACAGCCGGATGCGGGAGGCGTGCGCCATTTCGATGTGCAGCACGTTCGTGATGAAATAGTTGACGTATTTCGAGGCAGTCATACTGGTGGTCATCCCCTGCGCGCCGCGCCCGGCGGCATAGGACAGCGCCTCCCGCCAGTTGATGTACGTCTCCTCGCCCACGTCTTTTGTCACGATCTTGCGGTCCAGAAACGTTTTGATAAACGACATAACGCCGCCTCCGATCCTTCAGGTTAATCTGATGAGGTTTGCAACCGTTTTCTCCGGTGAAAATAATCTTTTTATTCTATTGCTGTTGTAAAAGACATTGACTATTCATTGAAAACCATTACCTTTTCATTGCGTTCAGGATACTGTTCATATTGGTTTCCGTTATATAACCGGAGGGCAGCTTGCTTTTATTTTTTGGATATTGCAGCTGCGGTTTGCCTTTGGTTTCTTCAACAAGGAGGTAGGTCAAAAAGCGCTCCCAACTGAAGAATTCCTTACTCTCGATATAATCTACCGGATTGGATAAAACATTTTTCACTTGATCGTTTCCGCTAAATATAACGGATTTCAAAATAAGCCATTCAAAGCTTTCCGGAAGAAAGAAATCGATTTTTTTGCCGCTTAGTTTTTTATATTGTATCAGTTCTTTTATCTCGGAACCCAGCGCGGCGGCGTCTGCAATTACAAGGATATGATTTGCTTTATTCTCATTCAGCGCCGACAAAAGATTGCTTTTACCTTCTGCGGAAATACACAGGACTCTTTTTTTCACTTGCCCTTGAAAAGAATATAAATCCCGCTTTGGAATCTTCAACTATAACAACGTCATACGGAAATGTGGAAACATCGCTTACACTGATTTTTTGATAAAGCTTTTCTGTTTTTGGCTTTCGACCGTTTTTGACAATTTGCTTAATCGCGTCTACGCTGTACGGGATCTGCGGCAAAGGCTCACGGGTGACGAATACATAATAATTGTCTGTGTGCTGTATGGCGCTTGCAAACGCATGGGAGGACAAAAAGCTGGTGCTTTCCTCTACGAATACGATGCTTTCGTGCGTGTTCTCCAATACCGTTTCCCAACTGCTGCCGGATAGAACAATACAGGGCTTTTCGCACTTTAGCGTGATTCCGCTTGATTTGCCCAGCTCGGAATACATACGTACCATGTTGATCAGTTTTGTTTTTCCTGTTCCGCTGTCGCCGGTGATGATCGTTACGTTTCTTTCCAGATCAAGCTTAAAAGCGATATGCCTGTTTTGGATTGAAAATGATATTTTACCCTTCATTTTCTTCACCTCTCAGGTAATGGTGTGCCAGCAACAGAAATTCCGTGGGATCGGTTATGACCTTCCGTTTGTTGTCATTGATCACCTTTACGGCAAAGTTGCTTCCGAAATTCATGGCGTGGTGAAGCGTAACCTTGATATCCCTGTCTTTCGCCAATTCCAACAGATACGGGGCGCAGTTATCGCCGCAATTGGAAATATTGAAAATTTTATTCTTGACATTCCGGATCAGTAGCAGCGTTTTGACGCCCGCGGACAGTTCCGTTGAACCGAATGTGCCGAAAATCTCATTCTGGATCACATCCGGGGCCACGACCTCGGAAGCGTCAATATCACGGATGACTTTTTTTGCAAAATCATCCATGACCCATTCTTTTTCATATTGGTTTTCATAATATATTTCTGTATTGTAGATTTCCTCCGGAAGTGCTCCGAAGTGGATTCTCAACATAATGATGCCTCCTCGTATGCCAACTGCTGGAACTGACGTTATCAGATACAATGACGCCGCGCTGTTATTATGTGATTTCAGGCGTTGCTTCATCCGGACTTCATATTGCCCGATTGATAAATCTGCTACTGCATCACTTTCATCAGCAGCTGATTATAATCAGAAACGACGTCGTAATGAACAGCGCCGTCGGAAAGTTTTGCGAACAGTTTTTTTGCACAGTCGATTTTTGCCTTCTCGATTGGTTTCAGCTGAAAGGATTCCATCGTGCCCTTCGTTTCTGCCACAAAATAGATATGCTTTACACTTCCTTCTCTGAAAGCAATTGCCCAGTCGGGGGAATAATTGCCAACCGGTGTCGGGATGGCGAATCCTTTCGGCAGCTTCGCGTAAACCACAACCTCATCGGCGGAATCCAGATTCTCTGCAAACCTGCGTTCTACTGATTGTCCGTCGGCGGCGTATCCATCCGTGAACACGTAATCTTGGATCGCTTTGGCAGCTTTGAAGGCTTTGTCAAACGGTTGCTGTGTCTTCTCTGCCGTAAAGATAGCGCTGTCATAGCATCCGTCCAGCTGATTGTAACTGATATGGTCCACGATCATGGTTGCCTTTTGCTCTTTGATCAGTCGGATCACTTTGTTGATGAACTCTTCCGGGTTGTTGCGGAACATATACAGCTTTTCATCGTTGATCCGGGTCAGGATGGCGGCTGCGGTGCGTCGCGTCAGAACGGTGCCTTTGGCGATTTCGCCGATCAGGTCATAGGGGATCTGACTGCTCCGGGCGTGAAGCAGCTGCTGCGTTCTGGTATGTACGGAACCGAAGGAAGCCCCTTTCTGCACCTCATACGCGTCCATATCGTCCTTCTGTTTGCCGACGGTGGTTGAGTAGAGCAGCTGCGAAACGATCAGATTCTTATTGATGGAAGCTACCGACTTGCGAATCAGTTCCTCACTGTCGAAATCCACTGTATAGGCGTACTTGTGGTTGATCCTGTTCCATAGCGCCTGAAATTCCTTCTTCTTGAAATTGTCGTTCAGCGGATTGTCTTTGACTTTTGTCCCATGACCGTCCGTAATCATATCGCCCAAGACACTTTCGTCAAAGATTCCCTGTATCAGCTTGTGAATACCCTCCGTCATTGGCTGCAAATCCAGCGGCAACGGCGCCAATGCGGCGTTTTGCAGGTCGGCACGATATTCGTCCGTCACCTTGTCATCGTCGTCAATATAGTCGTTTTTGAGCAGATAACGGTAGATTTCTTTCGCCTGTTTTGCGTCAAGCACAACAGGGATCTCGCCCTGCATCACCGTCTTACCCTTAAAATAGTCCATGGTGGCCTTTGTCGGGCGGTCATACAGCACCGTCTTGATATCGGACTGCAAATCGGAAACGAAGGTTTTATAGCTTTCACTGGCGATAACGGTAAGCAGATTGACGTCATGGACGGAATCTCCCAGCGTGTCGCTGTCCATCCGGTTGCCGGACTGGTTTACGCAGAGACGCAGCCCACGACCAACCTCCTGACGCTTCGCCGTGTTGCTATCGGAGTGTTTCAACGTACAGATTTGAAATACGTTGGGATTGTCCCACCCTTCACGAAGGGCGGAGTGGGAAAAGATAAACCGGGTGGGCTCGTCAAAGCTCAACAACCGCTCCTTATTCCGCAGAATCAGGTCATAGGCGGTAATATCGTCGGAGAACTCTTTGCCCCGTTTTACGTCGCTGTTGATACTGTGTCCCGTCTTTTTGTCAATGCTGAAATAGCCCTTATGAACGGCGGAGACGTCGCTGCAGGTGCTTCTCAGGTATTGCTGATAGTCCGACTGGAACAGCGTCAGGTTGTCATTCAGGACGCTGATATATTCCTGTTCAAAGATCTTGCCGTATTCGCCCAGCAATTCATCGCCGTTTTCATCGTATTGGCGGTATTTTGCCACTTCGTCAATGAAAAACAGAGACAGCGTCTTGATGCCCTTATTGAATAGCTTTTCTTCCTTTTCAAAGTGGGAAAGAATGGTTTCCCTGATCTGGATCCGGCGCATGTCCGCTTCGGAGATATCGCCCACTACGTCGCCGACGTACAGCGTTTCGCCGTTCAGGAAGGACACGCAGCCGCGAACGGGATCGATATCGGAAATCGTATAACCCTTATACTGGGCCATTTCCTGTGACACATAATACAGGTTGTCGTCCTTTCCCAGCAGACGCGTTTCCCGGTTGATGGATTTCTGATAGCCGATCTCCATTTCGATTTTGGCCATGGGCGGCTTTTTGGGCGAAAGAACGATCTGTTCCAAAAACAGATAGTGGTCGGTTCCCCGGAAATTCTTGACCTCAAATCCCTTGACTTCGATTTTTTTGACCAGCCGTTTATTGAAGGCGTCCAGCGCGTCCAGCACGTAGATCAGGTTGTGCTGTTTGGCATGGGTGGCGGAATAGTTCAGGGAGAACAGCGGGTTGAAATTTTTCAGCGCCTTTTGGGTCACTTCGCCGCCCATCTTCTGGGGCTCGTCCAGAATGATGATCGGGCGGTTGGCCTTGATG
>CAMVBR010000147.1 GCA_947165755.1 uncultured Clostridia bacterium | reverse complement strand
TATGGGCGGCGAGATCCGCGCTTTGGGAAAAGAAGGAATACGTTTTTCGGCTGACCCCCGCGTTTTTCTCTTACCGGGTGCGGGTCTACGGCAAGGGAACCGTTGACGGCGTCGAATATTTTATCGGAGACCGGAGAAACCGGTTCTGCGGCAGCGGCTATGAGGCCGCCGATTACTTTGCGCCGCTGGGGCTTGCAAACGCCTTTTCACCCAACCGTGTTTTTACTATGACGCAGGAGACGCGTCTCGGCTTTTTGGGTGGATTTTCGCCCACACCGCTGGTCTTTTCCTTTCGCATGACAGGGCTTGAAGAGCGCTTCCTTCTGGGGCTGGCGGCGCTGCCGGGCAACGCGTCGTTTGACGGATTAACGTATCGAAGCGTCAGGTTCGGCCCGGATATTTCCCGTTTCTGCCTGCAAGCGGGTTTTGGCGGCCGCCAGGAGGTTAACGGCTGTTGGGAAAGCCCCGCCGTGATCGGCATGACGGCGCCGTCCGATCTCGATGGCCTGCGCAGTTACGCGGAGTGGCATTACAGCCGGGGCGTGCCCCGCGCAGCATCCGGCGATATCCCCGCGTGGTGGAACGGGCCGTTGTTCTGCGGCTGGAAGGAACAGGCGGTAACGCCCGGCGTTACAAATCCAAAGGACGCGGCCTCGCAGGAAAATTATCAAAGAATGTGCAACACGCTCGACGAACGCGGTCTGCGTCCCTCCGCCGTTATCATTGACGATAAGTGGCAGAAGGAATACGGAGCGGCTCTGCCGGACCCGGACAAGTGGCCGGATATGCGCGCCTTTGTGGAAGCGCAGCACCAAAAAGGCCGGCGCGTTGTGCTCTGGTTCAAGAGCTGGGACGCCGAGGGGCTTGAGGACGACGAATGCATTCTGAGCGAGACGGGAGAGAGGCTTGCCGCCGACCCAACCGCCCCCGCCTACCGCGCCAGAGTCAGGCGCTTTCTGCACACGCTGCTTTCCGCCGACGCGGGCTGCATGAACGCCGACGGCTTCAAAATCGATTTTGCGGACTGTATTCCAACCGAGAGGGATATGCGCATACACGAAAAAGGCGTTTACGGCGTTTCCCTGATGGTCCGCTTTATGGAGCTGATCTATACCGAGGCGAAGCGGGAAAAGCCGGACGCGCTGATCAATACAAGCTGCTGCCATCCCCTTTTTGCGCGGTTTACCGATCAGGCGCGGCTGCACGACAATTATTTTGCGCTGCGCGATTCCGTCCGGATCATGAAAGACCGCGCCGCCTTGTTCCGGGCGATCATGCCCGGCGTATCGATCGATACGGACGCCGGCTCCTGCGGCAGCCGCCGGGACTTTATGCACTATGCCCGCGAGTGCGTACATATCGGCGTGCCGGATCTCTACATCCTCAACCCGATAGAGGACTGCGCACTGACGGCGGCGGATTGGGAAGAGCTCCGCGCCATATGGGACGCCTACAGCCGGGCCGCGAAACGTTGAAAACAACGACAAGGCATATAACTAACGATATGAAACATTTCTTCCCGTTCCGGTGCGATCATTGTTTTGTGCATCACCGTTGTCGGCTGCGGTCTGTTTATGGCGCTGTGCGCAATACCGGTGTGGATACGTAATAAGAGTGTAAAAAAATCAAATCTATAATAAATTTGATTTGATAAAAAGAAAGGGAGATGCGTTATGAACCATTCGAAATCGAAAAAATGTCTTTCCGTCCTGCTTACGGTGATCATGGTGTTCGGCTTCTTCGGCTCGGGCGTTTTTACGCTCGCGGCAAAAGCCGAAGAGCTGACGGCTGTCGTTCACATTACCCCCGGCGAGGGCGTGGAATCTCTGACGGTCAGAGATCTCAGCACCGGCGCCGTGATAGAGGACGGCGGTACCGTTGCCTACGGCAGCCACCTAAGAGTAGGCGCGGCGCTGCATATGGCCTACGTTGCACCCGAGGTCGTGCCGATCCGCATCAACGGCGTTCTTACCGCGGATCTTCTTTCCGTGGATACCCCGGAGGTTTTCATTACCACGGATGATAATCATAATAAAAAGGTTTATCAGCTTACTTTCCGGCCCAACGGCGGTCAGCTGGTGGGGGACGAAACGACCCGTCCCGTCAGCTGGAACGAGCCTCTGCCGGAAGCGATCCGTGCGGTAAGGCCGGGTTATACGTTCAAAGGGTATATGCTCACCTATTATCTGGCGTATGATGAAAACTATACGCCCCTGATCAACCATCCCCTTATGGGTGGAGGCGGCTTTGCGGAGGCGCAGTGGGAGATCGGCAATTACAATATCACAGTCGATCCCAACGGCGGTTCGTTGGACGGCTTTGAGGTACAGTACGCGTTCGACGGCTCCGGCACAGTATATCCCGATTCCGTCACAACGCCCGTTACGGCTTCCTATACCATTGAAAGCGAGAAACGCATTCCCTACGTTATGCCTCCCGCGGGCTACAGCTTTACGGGCTGGGCCGTAAGCGGCGAGGAACACGGCTGGCCGGATTCCGCAGCGCAGAACGCGTCAGTGAACGGCAAGTGGGGCGACGTGACGCTGACCGCGCAGTTCGAGCCCAAAACCAACACTCGCTACTACGTAAGGTATTATGTGATGAATGACGACGGCACTTATCCCGCCGCGCCAACCTCCTCCGTCACCCGCTACGGCACAACCGATACCCTTGCCGCCGCCGAAGTGGACCCGCCCGAGGGCTTTCACGTGGACACGGAGCGATCCATTCTTACGGGGAATATCAACGGTATGGGCAACCGGATCCTGAAGGTGTATTACGCGTTTGACGTTTATACCGTCGTTTTTCGGGATGAGGACGGCAACGTGCTGCAGCAGAGCGATTGGCGCAGCGGCGAAACGCCCGTTTACGCGGCGGAGCTCCCTGAAAAGGCATACGACGACGATTATCACTATACAGCAGGCTGGAACCGTGCGCTTGCGCCTGTTACGGAAGACGCCGTTTACACCCTTGTTTATACGCCCGAGGCGCACGATTACACCGACTACACACTGATCTCGGCGGCAACCTGTGCGGCAAACGCGCAGGAGCAGGGCGTGTGCGCCTGCGGCAAAACAAACGTGCGTGAGATCGAGGGCAGTATGGATCCAGCGTCGCACAGCTATGTGCGCTACAGCTATAACGGCGACGCCTCCTTTACCGCGGACGGCACCGAAACGGCGCTTTGCGAAATCGACCCGTCGCATACCCCGGATATCCGCGCCGCGCGGAATACAGCCTTTAGCAACCGCTATTCGGCAGGCGCAGCGGACGTGATCGCCGCGGCGCGGGGGATCCTCAACGAAGCGCTTGAGAACCCCGGCGCGTATACGGGGGAATATATCGAGGCGCTTTCCGGCGCGCTGGCCGCAATTCTGTATACGGACGCAAATTACCTGACGAATACAGAAACCGCCGCCATAGAACAAACGCTTACGGAGCTCGTCAACAGGGCGGACAGCCATCTGGCGTATGACCGCACCGTACAGTTTTATAATATAGAAAGAATGCACTACGTCATCGAGGAGGGCGACGGCTTTGCGGTATATCATTCCTCCGCCGTCCGGTGGCATTCGGCAAAGGAACTGAAGTTCCACGTCTTTATTTACTCGAATTTCGCCTACGATTCCTATAAGGTCTATATCAACAACAAAGAGGCTTCGCCCGACGAAAACGGCGTTTATACCATTCCGGCAGGCTCCTCCTACGATACCGTTTCCATCATCGGTGCAACGGAGAAATACGAGAAGACCGTATGCGATTACTGCGGGAAGGAGCACAACGGAACCTTTTGGGGAAGGCTGGTCGCGTTTATTCATATGATTCTTGCGTTCTTCAGGCAGTTGTTTAACAGATAACCGATACTCTGCGGCAAGCCGTCGTCCTGTCAGGGGCGACGGCTTTTCCTTTTGTGCCGCATTCTTATTTTTGATCAAAAGAATATCGGAACAACGGCAGATCGTCCTTTTCAATACTCCCGCGCAGGAAAAATGGATCTTTACGGATTTTCATATAATAATACAAATTGCAGTTTGGCGATGCAAGCGTTGAGCATAGAGCGTTGAGCAAATCACACAGCGCGGGATTGGCTGTTCGTGTTATTGCAACGAATCAAAATGCCTGAAAATCAAAGGGGAATTCCGGCTGTACATGATGTTCAGAAAAACCTTTTCCCAACTTTTGTAGCTGGCTCAATGCTCAACGCTCAACGCTCAATGCTTCTCGTCAAATTATAATTTACTGATTACACCGATTTCGTGAAGATCCGGAAAAATGCAAAAAACAGAATAAGCCGGCAGTCGAGCTCGCGGCGACGAGGCGACGATCAAGGATATTTCCGGCAGCGGATCGATTCAAGCGCCTGCGGGCCGCACCTTTACCGGCTGGAATACAAAAGCGGACGGGAGCGGAACGGCCTACCGTCCCGGTGAAACGATAACGCTTTCTGATGAGTATACGGTATTATACGCGATTTGGAAGACGCAGGCCGAAATCGACGCAGAGCATCCGACGGAACCGCCGACGGAACCGCCGACGGAACAGCCGACCGAACCGCCGACCGAACCGCCGACCGAACCGTCCGGCGGCAGCAGACAAAACTTTTGGCAGCGCATTGTTGATTTGTTCCGTCGTATCTTCGCTGTGATCAGAAGCTGGTTCGGCGGATGATGGGCCACATCCGGGGCAAATGCAGCCCGCAAAACGCAGGCGCGCCCCACAAACAGGATTTGGAGCATCCCGTTACGTGAAGCCGCGCACAAAAAGTATAAAAATTTACCTTATCAGACTTACCGCAGGTGGAGTATTTCCGAGTTTACCGTCTGCCCCGTATTGCAGATGGGTATCGGCTGCCTCGCTCGTTTTCGCGTCCGCGGCTATACCCGCAGCGCAGTAGAGTATGGGGGCGTTCAAAACACGGCGATCGGTTCTTTTTGAACATAATGCCCTATTTCGTTTTTTCTTATTGTATCAGCGATGAATCTGTCCGTAGCAGCGGACGTCGCCGTTTTCGCCCAGAAGCGCCAGAATGCCGCCGTCGCGAGCGGTGAAATACATTTTCGCGTTACAGATATCCTGAATCCGTTCGCGTGAAAGAACGTTGTGGTCGTATTTACCGGTCGTAAATACGCAGATCTTCGGCATGAGCGTTTGCAAAAACGCCGGGGTGCTTGAGCCTTCGCAGCCGTGGTGACCGACCTTCAAAAGATCCACCTTGCCGATCTGCGGCGCCAGGCGCGTTTCGTCACCGGTAAGGTCATCCATATCGCCGGCCAGAAACACACGCGTGCCCTTCGTTTCCACCAGCACGCCGAGGGACTGGTCGTTTTCACCCACCTTTTCGGTCGGCGCAGGGTCGTCTGTGTTAAACAGCGTGATTTTGCACTTTCCGAGCATAAACGGCGTATTGTCGGGCTCGCTGACGATGGGCACGTTTTTGGATTCCAGCGCGGCAACAGTCTGATCATAAACCTCTTGGTTGTCCCATTCGCCGATCTCTTGTTCATTGATCACGCTGCTGTCGTACACTTTCAGATAAGCCCGGCCGACCGAAACGTCGGGATCCGCAAGGATCGTGTCAAAACCGCCGAGATGGTCGGAGTGTGCGTGGGTACCGACGATGAAATCGAGATATACTTTACCGTCAGCGTCGGCAGCATGCGCTTTGAGGTAGGCAAGCACGCGGTCCTCAAACCCGGGCAGATTCAGGCCCGGAAGGCCGCGCGGATTGTCGGTATCCTCACCGGCATCCACCATGGCGAAATGCCCGTCGCTTTCCAACAGAATCGCATCGGAATTATCCGTGTTCAGAAAATGGATGCGGTCATCGGAAAACGACAGATCAGCCTCCCCGACCGATGCAACGTCAGGTGTTGACGCAGGCTTTTCCGGTTGTTTGGGCGTGCAGGCGGAAAGGCCGGTCAGCATGGTCAAGAACGCAAGAGACAATGCACATGTGCGCTGAAAGAGTTGTGCCATTC
>CAMVBR010000146.1 GCA_947165755.1 uncultured Clostridia bacterium | reverse complement strand
CACTTTACGTTCGATCTGTCGCTGTTCGCCAAGCCCTCGTCCGTTTACGATCACGAGCTTTCGCGGCTGGCCTGCCGGCTGGTCACGGTGGGCTACGACCGCATCACCGAAAACCCCGATGCCGAGGCGGTCACGGGCCATCCCTACACGCAGAAGGGCCTGAAAACCGTGCTGGACGCCATGGGCTTTACGCATCAGGAGATCAACCCCAAGGCGCGGCGGGATGAGGAGAGCTACTTTTTCGCCTCCCGTCCGCTGGTGCTGAACGGGGAGGAATACGATTTCTACGTGGCGGCCTTCATCGGCTCCCATAAAAAGACGTGGTTTTCCAATTTCGATCCGCTGGGCGTGGAGCGCGTATGCTGCGACGGCTACGGCTACGCCGGCAACGCCGAGGCGGGCGCCATCCATCTGGGCTTTGCGGACGCGCGCGATTACTCTTTGGCGCGGCTGGGCGCGTTCATGCGCAAATACCGTACCGGCAAGCCGGTGAAGCTGCTCATCACGGGCCATTCCCGGGGCGCGGGCACGGCCGGCCTGCTGGGGGCGAAGGTGCTTTCTCAGGGCGCGCTGTGGGAGGATCTTCCCGTGGAGCCCGATCACGTGTATACCTACTGCTTCGCCACGCCCAACTACGCCAA
The DNA here is from genome assembly GCA_947165755.1 of uncultured Clostridia bacterium. Classification (GTDB taxonomy): domain Bacteria; phylum Bacillota; class Clostridia; order Oscillospirales; family Acutalibacteraceae; genus RUG806. The sequence goes on along the minus strand of CAMVBR010000146.1, from coordinate 5,341 downwards.
CACATCGCTGGTGGACGTGCGGGACCCCCGCTTTGCCCGCATCTTCAATATCGTTTCGCCCGAGGATTTCGTTACCGAGGTGTTCCCGGCCTCCTGCGGCTACGGGCGTTACGGCACGGTATATTCCATTTTCGGGCCCGATAACCTCTCTAAAAACGACTACGCCCGCGAAAAGATCGTTATGACCCGCTATTTTTCCGCCTACCGCGAGGCGCGCCCCTATTTGCCCTATAAGGACGGCAACCGCTCGGTGCAGAAGGTGGTGCGCGTGATGGCGCAGAGCATGACGGATCTGGACGTGTTTTACCACAAAACCTTCCGGCTGTGTTATCAGCCCTACACCCCCTTCGAGTATTTCCGCGATACGCTTTGCACCTTCGTGGGCGGCAACGACAGCCCCGAGGACCAGGCGCGCATCGACCGCGCCACCAAGCTGCTGGTGGCAAGCGCGGTGGACCCCGTGGGCACCAGCAGGCCCTTCCGCAAGCTCTCGGCGTTTTTCGTGTTCAAGCAGGGGCTGGCGGGCGTAACCAACGGCAAGATCGGCGGCGAATATTTCAACGACGCCCACATCAGCGAGACCTATCTCGCCTACCTCATGTCCATGCGGGCCGATCAGCTCATAAAAACGCAGTAAACCAGAAACAGTTTCTTTTATTCTGTATTGGAGGAGCCTTATGAAACGTATCGGTAAGCTTATTTCTCTGCTTCTCAGCGTTTTGCTGTTATGCACCTTGCTGCCGTGCCTGCCGCTTGCCGGAGCCGAGCTGATCAGCGAGATCCCCCTGAACGTCGAGGTGACCGTAACGGTCGATACCCCGGGGGAGCACGTCTTTTTCAGCTATACACCGGATGAGACGGCGATCTACCGCTTCTTTTCGCGCACGGTGATCGACGTATCGGCCGAACTGTTCTCTGCCGATATGGTCTTTCTTACTTCTAACGACGACGGCGGCGCCGGTAACAATTTCCGTTTGGAAAAGGAACTGACGGCGGGCGTGACATATTATTTTTCCACGCATATCAATTTAGCCGACCGTACGGGCAGCTATCCCGTGAAGCTGGTGCGCATTACCGACCCCGGCTTTACCGCGAAAGCCAAAAACGACCAAACGGTGTTCCATATCGCGCCTGGCAGCGGCGTCACTTTGGAGGTGGAGGCTCGATCCGCCGAAGGGAAGGAGATCAGCTACAGCTGGTACCAAGGAAAGAGTGCCAGTAACGAATTGCTCCTCCCCGGGGAAACGGCCGCGGCCCTTACGATGAATACCGTGGACGGGATCAACTATTATTGCTGCCGCGCGGAGGATGAGCTCGGTTCCTATGAGGACGTTGTGTTTACTGTTTACTGTGTAAATCCGACCCCTCTCGTGCTGAATACCGAAACGACGGTTCAGATCGATCGTCCCGGAAAACGCGTCCTTTACAGCTTTACGCCGGATGAGACGGCGATCTACCGCTTCTTTTCGCGCACGGTGATCGACGTATCGGCCGAACTGTTCTCTGCCGATATGGTCTCTATTGCTTCTGACGACGACGGCGGCGCCGGTATCAATTTCCGTTTGGAAAAGGAACTGACGGCGGGCGAGACCTATTATTTTTCCACACACATCATCCTTGCCAGCCTTACGGGCAGCTATCCCGTAAAGCTGGTGCGCATTACCGACCCCGGCTTTACCGCGAAGGCCAAAAACGACCAAACGGTGCTCCGGGCCTTAGCCGGAGGCAGCATCACGCTGGAGGTAGTGGCGCAATCCGCCGAAGGAAAGGAGATCAGCTACAGTTGGTACCGCGGGAAAAATATAAGCAACGAACTGCTCCTCGCCGGAGAAACGGCCGCGTCCCTTACGATGAATACTGTGGACGGGACCTACTATTATTCCTGCCGCGCGGAGGATGAGCTCGGTTCCTATGCGGACGTCTGCTTTACCGTTTATTCTATGAATCCGCCCGCCATCGTTCCGGGGGCCGAAACGTCGGTGGAAATCGAATCCCCCGGCGAAGCTGCTTCCTTTATCTTTACGCCCGACACCACGGGCGTCTACCGGTTCTTTTCAATTGCGCCCTGCAACGTCCGGTGCGAGCTCTTCAACGCCGGTATGACGCGCATCGCCGCCGGCGACGACGGCCCCGGCGGCAACTTCCGGCTGGATCACGAACTGACCGCAGGGGAGACCTACTGTTTTTCCGTGCGGTTCGGTAATGATGAGGACACGGGTTGCTTTTTTGTGTATCTGGTGCAGCCGCGGGAAAACGGCTTTTCCGCCGTGCGCGTGAGCGATGAACTTACCTTCGTTCACGAGGGGGATACGCCCACGCTGGCGGCCGCAGTCGTATGCGAACAGGGAACGGCGCGCTATTTCTGGAAGGAGAGTTGGGCATCCGGCTTTATTGACGGCGCTGCAGCGTCTGCGATTACGCTGCCCGCCGTAGAAAAGGGCGGTATTTATACCTGTCTCGTCTTCGACGCTTACGGCAACGGCGCCGAGATTTGTTATGAAGTGGTAAATGTGGACGCGATCCGGTACGCATGGAGCAAGGATCGTTCCGGCTGTACCGCGTCGTACGGGGATGCATCCCCGGAGATCACGGAGAACGGCGCCGTATCCGCCGTGACCGTGCCGCCCACGTGCACCGCGTCCGGAAAAGCCGTATATACCGCCGTTTTCACAAACCCGCGCTTTACGGCGCAGACGCTGGAAGAGGAGCTCGAACCCATCGGGCACGCGCCCGCAGAAGCGGTAAGGGAGAACGAAACTGAGGCGTCTTACGATCTCGTTGTATACTGCGGCGTATGCGGGGCGGAGCTTTCCCGCGAGACCGTAAAAACCCGGCCCACAGTTGTGCCCGGGGACGTGAACGGCAACGGCAAGGTGGAAACCGCCGACGCCCGCCTTGCCTTGCGCCGCGCCATCGGGCTGGAAAAATACCCCGAGGGCAGCGCTGAATTCCTCGCCTGTGACGTAACGGGCGACGGCAGCGTGGGCACGAACGATGCCCGCTTCATTCTGCGCCGCGCCATCGGTCTTCAGGATCCTGGCATAGTCTGGTGAATTGGAATCGCAGCATCCCACCCCATGTAAATTCCGGAGGTCGGCCGACGGCCCCGAGGACCAGGCGCGCATCGACCGCGCCACCAAGCTGCTGGTGGCAAGCGCGGTGGACCCCGTGGGCACCAGCAGGCCCTTCCGCAAGCTCTCGGCGTTTTTCGTGTTCAAGCAGGGGCTGGCGGGCGTAACCAACGGCAAAATCGGCGGCGAATATTTCAACGATGCCCACATCAGCGAGACCTATCTCGCCTATCTCATGTCCATGCGGGCCGATCAGCGCATTCAAACGCAATAACCCAAAGGAGATCTTTTTGTGAACAGGCAAATACCCAAAAAAGCGTTGGCATTGCTTTTCTGTTTTCTGTTTCTCGCGCTGTGTCTGCCGCTGCCCGCGGCGACGGCTGCCGATACGGCCGTTTTTCCCTATCGCGTGGGAGATACCCTGTTTTACGGCAGCTATCCGCAGTCGCAGGTGGAGGAGGAAACGCTCGCCAAGGCGCTGGACGCGATTTCTGCCGAATGGACGGCCTATCCCTACTTCGCCGGCAGCGGGAAAGCGGGCGCCATGAAGAAAGCGGCGTATGCGTATTATAAGGACGTCACCTACAAGGGGGTCCGGTACCGGGGCGTCATGCTCAAGCAATACCGCCCGCGGTACACCTTCGAGGCGTTTCCCGCCAAGGAGAACGCCGAGCAGTATAACAGCGGCTTCGAGCTGAAAAAAACCTATTGGTTCCGTTTTGAGCCCGTGGAATGGATCGTGCTGGACCCGGCTTCGGGGCTGTTGCTCTCCAAAAACGTGCTGGACGCCCAGCCCTTTTCCGATACGGTTTACGAATTGCAGCGGGAAACGGAGGAGGACGGCTGGTCGTGGACCGATACCGTTGCCTGCAGCGATCAGGCGGGGCTTTTCCCCGCCAACCGCTACGAAAGCAGCACCCTGCGCACGTGGCTCAACGGGCCCTTTTACAGCACCGCCTTTTCCAAGCAGCAGCAGGCGCGCGTTGCGAAGCGCACGCTCTCCACGCCCGACGGCGACGGCGAAACGAAAACCGAGGACCGGGTGTTCCTGCTCTCGGCTGCGGATACCGAAAATAAGGCGTTCCTAAAGGAAAACGATTGGGGCGAGCAGGAAAACCTGCTGGCCCGCGCCTCCGGCACCGCCTACGCCGCCGCGCAGGGGCTGCCGTGGTATTGATACGGCAGCAGCGATTGGTATCTGCGCACCCCCGCGGATGACAGCGGCTGGGTGCAGACCTTCGGCTGGGGGCTTTCCTCCGCTTATGCCGCCGATACCGGCTGCGGCGTGCGCCCTGCCGTTTGCGTGGATTTCAACGAGCTCGTCTCGGGCGACGTGGACGGCGACGGCGCCGTGACCGCCGCGGACGCCCGCGGTGTTCTGCGCGCGGCGATCTCGCTTGCGGTTCTCACACCCTCCGCCGCCCGGTACGCGGACGTGAACGGCGACGGGGAGGTGACCACGGCGGACGCCCGCCTCGTGCTGCGCTGCGCCGTTCAGCTCGAGCCGCAATCGGGGTTCAGCCGTTTTCTGCGGGAAACCGCCGCGCCGGCTGCCGCCGAAATACCGTGGGGCCGTAAACACGAAATGGGCGAGCTCTCCCTTTCCGCCGGGGCCGCCGCCTCCCTTGCCGACCGGGTGATCTCCCACGCGGGGAGCGGCGCGTGGACGTCCTCGAACCCCACGGCCGTAACGGTGGCCAAGGACGGCACGATCACCGCCAAAAAGAAGGGCTTTTCCTGCGTGTATCTCACCGACGGCGGCAACCGCTATTATTTCTTCATATCCGTGCGCTCCCCGCTGCAGGATAAAATTTACGCTTTGCAGGAGAAATCCCCCGACGGTTATTTCTGGAACGCCCACACCAAGAGCAAGCGCTTCCCGGCGGTGAGCGAGATCCCGTGCGACGATCACGAAAGCGGCAAATACGCCTACTGCATCGGCCAGTGCGCCGGGTTCGCCTATCTGCTTTCCGACGAGGTGTTCGGCGCGAACGCCCCGGCCTACTACGGGCTGAAAAAGGAAGATATCAAAATCGGCGATTACGTGCGCTGCAAGCCGAATCACTCCGTATTCGTGATCGACCGGTTCTATAAGGGCGACGTGGTGTATTACGATATCTACGCCGATGAAAATATCGTTACCGACGCCGGCGCCGTCACCGTGGCGGAATGCAACTGGGACTGCCGCTGCGGCATCTCCTGGGGCAGAACCATATATCTCGACGATCTCAGCATTGATTCCGGGTATTCCTATACCAGGTATAAATGAG
>CAMVBR010000145.1 GCA_947165755.1 uncultured Clostridia bacterium | reverse complement strand
TACTACTAAATAATAATCCATATGCTTTATTCACATCTTTTTTTCTTATTGTATCGGCGATCCCTTTGAAAATCAACGGGCGCGGCGGATTTTTTATTGCTGCTGTCATGGCAGCCGGTGCCGTCGATCGGGCTGTAATTCTCGTGAACGTGCCCCTTCCTGAGCCATTCGCCGAGCAGGAGCTTTCGGGAGGACTGCGCCAGCAGCCGCGCTTCGCGCTTCATGCCCGCCTCGGTGAGCGCCTCGTACACAAGGTAATTCATCGGCGGCCAGATGCGCCTGGGCCAGTATTCCTGATCGGGAAACGCCGGATCCGCGCGCCGAACGGCAAAATGAATATTTATACAGAATCATACTATCACAGTTTTTCGCCGGAATCAACCGTGAACCTGTAAATTTTTACGGGCGGCTTATAAAATATACCCGCGCGACGCGAAGGTCATAGATCGTTCACAATCTTGCTCTTGAAAAAACCGTATAAAAATGCTATGCTGAACCTATCAACGGCAAAGGAGAACGATTTATGACCCACCTTCGCAAAACGACCGCGGCGATTCTGATCCTGACGCTGCTTTTATCTGTTTTCGCCGGGTGCGCCTCCGTAGAGGATCCGGCCGCAACGAACGCCGCGCACGAGGGGCTCACCGCCGGAACGCCGGAAGCGCGGAACGTGAACATGCTTTTGGGCGAGCAGGCGGAGCCCGCCGAGGATTACGAGCCCGATTTCGTGAGCGTGCGGAACGTAGCGCCGGATCATACGGTCGCGGTGAACGCCCCGGCGGATTACACCGCGGAAAGGGTGCTTGTGGGAATAACGCTGCTGAACCTGACGAACCCCGTACTTACCGACCCGGATGAGACCGACCTGCTGCAGCCCGACCGCCTGACCGCACAGGGCGGGAACGGCAGCTTTACCGTAACCTGCGGCGGCGGCTTCAACGAGGGCGAGGTGTATCAGCTCGTGCTTACGGACGAAGCCCTCACCTATGCGGGCGAAAGCGGGGCCGTGCGGTTTTATAACCTCACCACCGAGGGGAAGGAGACGCGGAACCTGCGCCTTGCGGGGAACGTGAGCTTCCTTTCCGCCGCCGCTCTGAGCGGGGCGGAGGCTCAAAACGCCCTGCGCTTCGACGGTATTTTCCGCTACGACGCCGAAACCGGCAGGCTGCGCGCCAACAACGGCGGCGGCAGCTTCACCTATCGGAAGGACGCCTATACCGTGGGCGATATCGTGGCCGTGTACGAGGGCGCGCAGCCGGACGCGCGCGCGCTCGCCGATACCGATTCGGGCGTTTCCTATCTGCGCGTGACCCAAGTGACCCCCGGCGCGGGCGACACCGCGGAATACGCCTATGAGGCCGCCGCCCCCGAGGACGTGCTGTTCACGCCCGATATCATCCCGGTAGAAGGGACGTGCCCGCAGCGCGTGGGCGAGACCGGCAGCGTGACCCTTTCCGCCGCCGCCGTTACCTTTACCGCGGACGGTCCCTTCGCGGGCATGGGGCTCGATGAGAACACCGTGGTGGAGCCCGGCGATTTTCTGGCGTTCTACACCGGGGATATCCGCTCCGGCGAAATCAACGCCTACGCCGAGATCACGGCGGTGGAATGGGAATCCGGCCCCGGCGCGGAGGACAGCGCCCGCATCACCTACACCGCCGCGCTGCCGGAGGACGTGCTCACAAGCGCGGATATCTACCGCGAGGGGGTTCTGAGCGAGGCGCAGCTGCGCGCCTCTTATAACGAAGACGCGATCAGGGCGGGTGTGATCGAGGACCTGACCAACAACGGCTACCTCACCGAAAGCGCCTATACCCTTGCCGGGATCGCGCTGGATACGGACGAGGGCAAGGCCCTGATGGAGGATGCCGAGCTCGACGACCTGACCTTTTATTTCGGCGAGGACGAAGCCGCCTCCGTCACCGGCAGGGAGTTTCGCATGATCGCGGAAGGCAGGGTGCCGAACGGCGTGGAGATCAAGGGCGAGCCGGACGTGACGATCTCTCCGAACATCGTCCATTTCGCCGGTAAAACCGGCTACGGTATGGGCATCCGCGTGGAGGCCTTCGCCAAATTCATCATCACCATCCGCGATTCCGATGCCGCGCTCTCAAAGGCGGGGCTGCGCATTACGATCACCTTTTTCTTTGAAACGGAGCTGGTGATGGGCTATACGCTCGATGCGACCAGCGTGTGGAAAACGTGGTGGATCTTCCCTTATCTTTACGATTATAACGTTTCCGGGAGCTGCTCCACGGGCATCTACGTGGGCGTGGGCTTCACCGCGCAGGCCACGCTGTTCCAGAACAAGAGCGGCGCCGAGGAGGCGGCCGCCAAGGCCGGCATCCCGTGGCCGGACGGCGTAGAGCAGACGCCCGGCGCCGAAAAGGTGAAAATGATCGCCGAAAGCATTCGGGAATTGGGCAAAAAGCACGATTCCATCTTCCCGCCGCAGGATACGGGCGGCGGCAGCCTGAGTCAGAAATACGCAGCCTTTATCAAGGGCGCGGATAAGACCGGCTGGGTGGATATCATCAACGAAAACATCTTCGATTGGAACGGCGCCGTTGACCCGTTCCACATCCTCGCCTTCCGCATCAAGGCGGATTTCATCGTGGCCGCGCAGCTCAACGCCGCCATCGGCGCGGCGGCGAACTATGAGCGCAGCTACCGCAACACCTTCAGCTTTATGCTTTTCCATAAGGACGAAAACGGCGCTAAGACGGACGAAACGGACGCCTCGCTCTTCCGCGCGGATTTCTATATTTTCGGCGCCATGGGCATTCGCGCGGGGCTCCGGCTCACCGTGGCGGTCGGCTTGTTCGATGCGCGTCTCGATTCCGTCGGCATCGAGATGGAGGCCGGGCTGTATCAGCGCCTGTGGGGCTTCTTCTACGCCGGGATCGAGATCAACGACGTGGGCGGCAGGGACCCGCAAAGGGATATGTATTACGGCGGCGCGTTTCTGGCCGAAACCGGCGGCTACTACGGCTTCACCTTCGTGGCGCAGGCGGGCGACGGGGCGGTTTCTTACCGCAAATATATGGGCGGCGGGGAATATCCCTTCCTGCAGCTCGGCACGGATACGTTCGTGAACGACTTCGCCTACGGGCAGGACGACGATCGCCTGCTTTTCTACGCCGATTATACCGGCGGCTCCCGCGCCGCGGTCATTCCGGAAAGCCTGTTTATGATGACCGCCATGGGGCTGAAGGACGGCGCGGTATCCACCGTGAGCAAGAGCGGCGCCCAAACGCGGGAGCTGTTCGAGATCACCTTCGACGACCCGAGCTTCGGCTATGCGTACGAAAACGGCGTCCACCGTGTGACCCGCAGCGAAGCGCCCGGGGGCGAGGGCGTGGTAACGATGACGGTCCGTTGGAAGGGCAACAGCTTTCAGACGCTGTCCTCCGAGCTGAAACGCACCGCCGAGATCCACTGGACGGCAAACCGGCGCACGATGAAATTCCTGAACCGCGACGGCTCCGTTTTCTTTATGACCGCAAAGCCGGAGGGCACGGCGCTCACGGCGGACGACCTGCCGAAAACCGACCCCGTTTCGGACGGATATGAATTTACCGGCTGGCTGCAGCCGGACGGCAGCGCGCTGCCCGCCATGCCGACGGTGATGCCCGCCGCCGATACGACCTATACCTCGGGCTGGCGCGGTGTGCCCGTGGCGGTGAACGTGCGCTACTACGTTCCGTTCTATACGGATACCGAGGGCCGCATGCAGTATCAATACGACGGCGCCGACCGCATCGAGGGGCTGTTCCGCAACGCCGAAAGGGTGGAGGACGCCGCCGCGGTATTATCGGCGCGTCACCTGCTGCGCAGCCAGCCGGAATACGACCTCGGCGGCCGAGCGCCCTATGAGCGCCTAACGGTGAACCGGGCCGCCTCCGCCCTGTCGGCGCAAAGCGTGGCGTTCGACGGCTCCACCACTTTCACGGTGTATCTCGATCACGTGACCGTGCCCGTGACCTTCGATAACGGCTTCGGCACGAAAACGACCGCCGACCTGCGCCCCGAATACTATATCACCTTCCCGAAGGAGCCCGCCCGCCCGGGCTACAGGTTCCTCGGCTGGGCGGATGAGAACGGCGATCTCGTGAACGCCTCCGAGCCGCTCTTCCCCACGAAGCCGACCACGTTCACGGCGCAGTGGGAAAAGCTGCCCGCCACGCTGCGCGTGCGCTGCCAGGTGAAGGTGAAGAGCAGGTGGGGCATGACCTATACGTGGGAAACCTTCCTGGACCAAAGCCTGACCTTTGATACGGAGCAGGTGAAAATCGCAGACGTGCTGGGCCGCCTGCCCACCGCGGGCTATACCTTCGCCCCTGAATACAGCGCGTGGAAGGAGACCGACGCCGTGACCCTCGCCGAGGACGGCTCTTCCGCCGTCACCCTGCGCTTTACCGCCGGATGAACCCGAAGCCCCCCCAATAAAACAAGGGGCTGCCTTGCAGGGCGGCGCATAGGGAAAAGAAACTTTGATATTTGATGATTGACACGGCTGCGGAGGCGTGCTATAATCATGCTGTTGACACAGTGTCAATGCAGGCGTGAGCAGCGCGCCGTATCGCAGTAAACCGTAAAGGAGAACGATAAATGTTAGGCAATTTCATGTATTCCAATCCCACCCGGCTCTATTTCGGCGAGAACGCGGTCTCGTTTCTGGCGGGGGAGCTGAAAAACTACGGCCCGAAGGTGATGCTCACCTACGGCGGCGGGTCCATCAAGCGCAACGGCGTTTACGACGACGTGATCGCCGCCTTGAAGGAAGCGGGCAAAGAGGTGTTCGAGGACCCGGGCGTCATGTCCAACCCCACGGTGGATAAGCTTTACGAGGGCTGTAAGATCGCCCGCGAAAACAACGTGGACCTGATCCTCGCCGTGGGCGGCGGCTCCACCATCGACTACGCCAAGGCGGTGTCCGTTTCGGCGTGGTGCAGCGAGGACCCGTGGGATAAGTATTATCTGCGCATGGAAGCCCCCGATAACCGCATCATCCCCGTGGGCAGCGTGCTCACCATGGTGGGCACCGGCTCCGAAATGAACGGCGGCTCCGTAATCACCAACCCGGCGCAAAAGCTGAAGATCGGCCACGTGTTCGGCGATAACGTAATGCCGAAATTCTCCATTCTGAATCCCAGATACACGTTTACCGTGCCGAAATACCAGATGGTGGCGGGCATTTACGATATCTTCAACCACATCTGCGAGCAGTATTTCTCCGGCACGGACGACAGCGCCAGCGATTACATCGCCGAGGGGCTCATGAAGTGCGTGGTGAACGCCTCCCGCGCCGCGGTGAAGGATCCCGAAAACTACGAAGCGCGCAGCAACCTGATGTGGTGCGCCACGTGGGCCCTCAACACCCTGATCGCCAAGGGCAAAACCACCGATTGGGAGGTGCACATGATCGGCCAGGCGGTGGGTGCCTATACCAACGCCACCCACGGTATGACCCTTGCGGCGGTATCGCTGCCCTATTACCGGCATATCCTGCCCTACGGCGAGGCGAAATTCGCCCGGTTCGCCAAAGAGGTGTGGGGCGTGCGTACCGATACCATGACTGCCCGCGAGGCTGCCGAAGCGGGCCTTGCCGCGCTCGAGGGCTGGATGCGCGAAATCGGCGTTGTGATGAATACGAAGGACCTCGGCGTGACAGAGGAAATGCTCGGCGGCATCGCGGACGCCACCTTCCTGCTCGGCGGCGGCTACAAAAAGCTCACCAAAGAAGAAGTGGTGGATATCCTCCGCGAGAGCCTGAACGCATAACGTCCCGGTAAAAAGAAAACCGCTTACGCCTCTGCCGGTGGGAGCCTTTCCCCCGGCGGGGGCGTTCTTATCGGGGGGCACAGCGATATGGATCCTGCGGATCCGCGATATACTTTTGCATCCTCGCCGAAGGCGAGATATGCAAAAGTGCGATATACCTTCGGTGCGATATGTGCCTGCGGCACGTGATAAATGCAGGATC
>CAMVBR010000144.1 GCA_947165755.1 uncultured Clostridia bacterium | reverse complement strand
GTCTCTGCGCAATAGCGGCTGTGGTCAGCCGCGCTACCGTGATGTTGTTCTCCCCGACAAACTGAAATTTGAAATAATATTCCTTTCCGAACCGCATAATACGCCCTGCCGGGGAAATCCGGCAGGGCGGTTTATTTGATTGCGAGGGGGGAGTGGGGACGTATTGTTTCATCGAGTGCTGAAAATCAAAAATGAACGATCTCAACACACAACACACAACACGCATCACACAACACTTATTTATACATGGGGCCGTAGGCGGCGCAGGCGCGGTAATCGGCGCCCTCGAGATCCTTGGTGCCGAAGGCGTTCCACGCGGCGGGGCGGAAGATCTTCTCATCCGGCACGTTGTGCAGGCCCACGGGGATGCGCAGCATGGAGCACATGGTGATGAGGTCCGCGCCGATGTGGCCGTAGGTGATGGCGCCGTGGTTCGCGCCCCAGCAGTTCATCAGATCGTAGGCGGAGCGGAAGGGGCCAACGCCGTTGCAGATGGGGGTAAACCAGGTGCAGGGCCAGGTATAGTCGGTGCGCTTCCACAGAATATCGCTCACCTCGTCCGGCAGGGCCACGGTGTAGCCCTCGGCGATCTGGATCGTGGGCCCGAGGCCCTTTACCAGATTCAGGCGGATCATGGTGGCGGGCATCTCGGCGCGGGTGAGGAAGCGGCTGGAATAGCCACCGCCGCGGAAGTAGCCGTTATCGGCGGCGCACCACTCGGTGGCCTTCAGCATGGTCTCAATGTCCTTTTCGGTCACGTCGTACCAGGGCTTGATCACGGGATTGCCGTTTTCGTCCTTCACCTCGCCGCAGGCGTCGAGGCAGCAGGCGCCGGAGTTTATAAGGTGGATAAAGCCGCCCGCCTCTTTGGCGTGGCCTTCGATATCGTAGCCGGTCACGCGCTTCACGGCAGCCTCGCTCCAGAAGGTGCGCACGTCCGCAAACATCTGGGCGCGGTTGGTGAGCAGCTTCATAAACAGCATCGAAAGGCCGTTCAGCGTGTCGTTTTCGGTGGCGAGGATATAGGGCTCTCTCGCGCCGTTCCAGTCGAAGCTGGTGTTGCACATGGCCTCGCCGAAATCGCAGTTGGGGTAGAAGTCCGTCCACTGGCGCTGGCCCTGGAAGCCCGCCGCAATGGCGTTGTGCCCGGCCATCTCTTCCTCGCGGCCCGCGGGCAGGTTGGGGTTGCCGTTCATCAGGTCCTTGATGATCACCATCATCTTCACCACGAACTCCCAGTCCTTTTCCTTCTGCTCGGGGGATTTGCGCACGAATTCGGGGTTCTTATCGAAGCCCTCGGGGCAGTGGGCGCGGGTCCAGGCGTAGGCCTTTTGGTATTCGGCCTCGTCGTAGATGCCCTCGGTCATGCGGCGGATGATCTCCACCTCGTCCACGCTCTCTACGCGCATACCAAGGTATTCCTCTATAAAATCGGAGCTGATCACGCTGCCGCCGATGCCCATGCAGATGGAGCCGATCTGCAGGTAGCTTTTGCCGCGCATGGTGCACACGGCTACGGCGGCGCGGGCAAAGCGCAGCAGCTTTTCTCTTACGTCGTCGGGCATCGCGGTGTCGTCCGCGTCCTGCACGTCGTGGCCGTAAATGCCGAAGGCGGGCAGGCCCTTCTGCGCGTGGGTGGCAAGCACGCTGGCCAGATATACGGCGCCGGGGCGCTCGGTGGCGTTAAAGCCCCACACGCCCTTGATCGTCATAGGGTCTTGGTCCATGGTCTCGCTGCCGTAGCACCAGCAGGGCGTTACGCTCAGGGTGATATCCACGCCCTCTTTCTTGAAGAAGGCGGCGCACTCGGCGGCCTCCGCCACGCGGCCGATGCTGGTGGGGGAGATCACCACCTTCACGGGCTCGCCGTTGCTGTATTTCAGGTTCTCTTCAAACAGCGCCTTTGCCGCCTTCGCCATGTTCATGGTTTGCTCTTCCAAAGATTCGCGCACCTTCAGCGGTCCGCGGCGGGCGTCGATAATGGGGCGGATGCCGATCACGGGGTATTCGCCGATCAATCTGCTTTTTGCCATAGTTCGCATCTCCTTTGAAACAAAAAAGTTCGGTTTCATCATAGCACAGCCGGTAGGGAAAATCAATCGGTTTTTTCTTTTTCAGCCGTATCGCTCAGGTGTTTTCGCAGAACAAGATTGATGTACTGCGACAACGAGCGGTTGTCCTTTTCTGCCTTATCCTTGAGCTTTTCAAGCACATCGCCGTCTATCGTGATACTGATTTTAGCTTTTAAAGGGCGCATAATATCACCTTCCTTTGTCCTGATTATACTACATTGCAATATCATGTATTGACAAGTAGTATAAAGTAGGATAAAATAGGATAAAAAACGGGAGAAGATAACATGGACTGGATAGAAGCTCTTTATTATGGCAACGTCTGCCCTATGGAGCAAGGGCTGAAGGACGGTTCCGCCGCGTTTATCATGCGCGGGGAGTTGTTGAAAAAACAGAAGCAATTCACGGATCTGCTTTCCGACGAACAAAAAAACATGTATAACGATTTATCGGACGCACACAACGAGCTTTGGTGTGAGCTTGAGAAAGAAAAGTTCGTTTACGGGTTCCAACTCGGCGTTCAACTGCTCGTTCAGGCACTGAATGAGCCAAAATGCGAGATATGATTTGTTTGGTTTTGCGCAGGAAGAGGGAGAAATTTCAGTTTATCGGGCTCGACGCCCGATAAACTGAAGCTAAATTGCCGAAGAATCGGCAGCTAAATTATTGCTGACGCAATAGCTAAATTGCCCCTGACGGGGCAGCTAAATTATCTCGCATACGCTCGATAGCTGAAGTTACAACGCTGCGCAATGAACTTTTCAGCTCGCCGCAGGCGAATTTAGCTTGCGAAGCAAATTTAGCTTGCCGTAGGCAAATTTAGCTGTGCGAAGCACAATTTAGCTGTCGCGCCATTGGCGCGACAAACTGAAATTTCCCTTTTATTTATACTTTTTTTGTTGTAAACCGCCCTGTAATATGCTAACATTGTTTTAAGGTTTTTATTGCGAGGGGATATACGATGCGGGATTTTTGCAAATACGTCAACGTTTTTCAGGGCTGCGGAGAGATCGACCTGCCGAAGCCCGAGGGCATCGCCGCGCGGTGGTTCTTTATCAAGGCCGGGTGCGGCAACACCAGCCCGGCGGCGAGCCTGCCGTTTTCGGCGGTGTCCGTGGGGCCGTTTTCGGGCGGCTACCCCACGGGGTACACCGACCACATGCCCAATTCCCACTCCCGGCCGCCCCGCTTCGAGGGCGGCAAGGGCCTGCTGGGCTTTGCCCACCTGCAGCAGAGCGGCACGGGCGCCATCGGCTACTACTATAATTACGCGGTGGTCACGCCCCGCTACGCTGCTTCCCCCCTTCGGCGCGTGCCCGCGAACGAAACGGCGGCGCCCGGGTATTACGCAGCAACGCTGGAGGATATTTTTTGCGAGCTGACCGTTTCGGGCCGCACGGCGCTGCACCGCTACACCTTCGGGCACGGCGGGGGAGAAATACGCGTGGATTTTACGAATAACGGCGTGTGCATCCCCGGGTGGGAAAGGCAGCCCGTGAAAAATCTGACGGTGCGCCTGATCGATCCCTTTACCGCCGGGGCCGAGGCGGAGATCGAGGGCATACGCATTTATTTTGCCGTGAGAGCCGACGCGCCTCTGCGGATCGAAGACGGTATGCTCGCTGCCGCCGCGCCCGAAAGCGGCGTGGTGAACCTCGCCGTGAGCCTTTCGCCCCTTTCGGCGGAAAAAGCGCAGGCCCGCGCGGCAGAGCCCCTCGATTTCGATGCGGCAAGGGCTGCGGCGCGCGACGCGTGGAACCGGGCACTTTCCAAAATAGAGATCGAAACCGACAGCGATGAGATCAAAGAGATCTTCTATTCCAACCTCTATCATTCGCTGGTGAAGCCCGCCGATTGGAGCGGCGAGAGCTTTCTCTACGGCGACGGCCCCTTCACCGTGGACCTGAACACCCTTTGGGATATGTACAAAACCGAGCTGCCGCTGCTGTTTGCGGTGTACGGCGAGGAGATCGGCGAAAAGATCTGCGAAACGCTCTTACGGCTGTGCGAAACGCTGGGCTTCATGCCCAACTCCATCGGGCTTTCCGATGAGTATAAGCAGCCCAACGGGCAGGCAAGGATGCTGGGCTCCTACGCCCTCATCACCGCTTACCGCTACGGCCTGCCCATGGACGGAAAACGCCTTCTCGCCAACCTGAAAACCGACCTGTTCGCCCCGGATAAGCGCGATTTCACCGAAACGGGGCGGTGCAGGAGCCATACGTTTCTGTTGGATATGGCCGAGATCTGCACGCTCGGCGCGGACCTCGCCAAGGAGCTGGGCGACAGCGAAAGCGAAGCCCTGCTGCGCCCCTTCGGGAGGCTGTGGAAAACCGCCTACGACCCCGCGACCGGCTTACTCAAAAACGACACCGGCTACTACGAGGGCACGCTGTATAACTATTCCTTCCGCCAGATGGCGGATATGGATTCCCGCATGGCGCTGGCCGGGGGCAAGGAGCGGTTTGCTGCGCTGCTGGATCAATTCTTCGGCTACGGCGCGCCCGAAACCGTGCAGCCTACCGATCCGCAGAATTACGCGCCGGTGGCGGCGGGCATGGAGCTGGGCCGGTTCGAGGGCTTCAATAACGAATCCGATACCGAAGCGCCCTATTCCTATATTTACGCAGGGCGGCACGACCGCACCTGCGAAGTGGTGCGCGCGGGTATGAAGTATATGTTCACCACGGGCCGGGGTGGCATTCCCGGCAACAACGATACCGGCGCGCTCTCGTCCTATTACGTGTTCGCCGCGCTCGGGCTGTTCCCCGTGGCGGGGCAGGATCTGTTTCTGCTGGGCTCGCCCTTTGTGAAAAAAGCGACGGTCACGCTGTGGAACGGCAACACCCTCACCGTAACCGCCGACCGGGCGGACGACGAACATATTTACGTAAAAAAAGCCGCCTTCAACGGGCGGCAGCTCCCCGATTTCCGCATATCCGCCCGGGCGCTTCTTGCGGGAGGAACGCTTGCGTTTGAAATGACCGATCGAAAATGAAAGAGTATAAAATAGAAAAAAACGACGCGGGCCAGCGGGTGGATAAGTTCCTCACAAAAACCGTACCGCTGCTTCCCCAGAGCCTGTTGTATAAATATCTGCGGCTGAAGCGCATCAAGCTGAACGGCAAGCGCGCCGAGATCTCCACCCGCCTGCGGGAGGGGGACGTGCTTACCTTATATATCAACGACGAGTTCTTTGCCCCAAAGGAAGAATCCTACGATTTTCTGCGGGCGGGGAAGCAGCTCGATATCCTCTACGAGGATGAAAACCTGCTGCTGCTCGATAAAAAGGTGGGGCTGCTCAGCCACCCCGACGAGGGCGAGTACGTGGATACGCTGATCGGCCGCGTGCAGCGCTACCTCTACGGAAAAGGGGAGTTCGACCCGAAAAACGAGGCATATTTCGCCCCGGCGCTGGTGAACCGCATCGACCGCAACACCGGCGGCATCGTGATCGCCGCCAAAAACGCCGAGAGCCTGCGCATCTTGAACCAAAAGCTCAAGGACAGGGAGATCAAAAAGTTTTACCTTTGCGTGGTGATCGGCAGGCCGCCCAAGCAGCGCGACGTGGCGACCCACTTCATGACCAAGGACGAAAAGAAGAATCTGGTTACGGTGTACGATGCGCCCGTGCCCGGCGGCAAAAGCATGACCACGGGCTATACGGTGCTCGCCTCCGCCAAGGGGCTTTCGCTTTGCGAGGTGGAGCTGCTCACCGGCCGCACCCATCAGATCCGCGCCCACATGGCCCACCTCGGCTGCCCGCTGCTGGGGGACGGCAAATACGGCACAAACGCCGCCAACGCGAAATTCGGCGGCTACAAAAAACAGTTTCTCTATTCCTATAAGACCGTGTTCGATTTCACCACCGATGCCGGTCCGCTCAATTACCTGAAAGGGAAAGCGGTTACGGCGAAGGACGTGTGGTTTGCGGAAGACTTTCCGGAAAAGATCCTTTCAAAAAATGAGGAATGAG
>CAMVBR010000143.1 GCA_947165755.1 uncultured Clostridia bacterium | reverse complement strand
ATCGGCACCGGCATGCCGCCCATGGCCACGCTCTGCTCCGAAAGGCAGGTGATCGCCATCCAGGCCGCGGTATCGTATACGTCGATGGGGGGCTCGGCGTCCTCTTTCACAGCGTCGGCGAAGGCGCAAAGCACCACCCAGTCCATGCCGCCGTGGCCCTTCTTCACGCCCTCGGAAAGGTATTCCTTCCAAAGGGGATGCTCAAACTCGGGAAGGCGCTCCTTGAAATCCTCGTACCGGTGCGTGGACTCGGTAACGCCCTCCACGGCGAAGCGCAGCTCCCCTTCGGTGGCCTCCTTGAAAATGCCCTTGGTGCCCTGGATCACGTAATCGCGGCAATAGGGGCGCGGCAGCGAGCAATCGTGGGTGAGAGTGATCGTTTCGCCGTGAGCGCATTTGATGATGCTGGTGACCACGTCGCCCTGGGTGAAGGGATAGGAGGAAAGATCGTAATCCTCGCCCTTGTTCTTTTTGTTCCACTCCCTCAGGCCCACTGCCTTGGACGCCACCGAGCAGATGGTGAGCATGCGGTTTTTGCGGTTGATATCGAGCAGCTTGCAGATCGGCCCGAGCTGGTGGGTGGGATAGAGCTCGCCGTTGCGGTTCTGGAAATTATAGAGGCGGCCGTGGATGTTTTCGCGGCCCAAAGAGATCTCGTCGCGCAGATCGTGGCGGTAACCGCCCTCGCAATGGACGATCTCGCCGAAGAGCCCCTCCTTCACCATTTTATACAGCGCCATCTCCTTGCGGTCGTAGCAGCAGTTTTCGAGCAGCATGCAGAATTTGCCGGTCTCCTCGCTCGTGCGCACCATCTGCCAGCATTCCTCAACGCTCGCCGCGCCGCCCACCTCGATGGCCGCGTGAAAGCCCGCCTTCATGGCGGCAATGGCGATCTCGGCGTGGGTGATCCACGTGGTGCAGATAAGCACCGCGTCCAGCGACTCGTTCTGGAACATCTCTTTATAATCCACGTAAGAACGCACGTCGTAGCCGGAATAGTGCTCGCTTTCCTTCACGATCTTTACGCCGTTCACGGCGCGCTCGGGCACCTTATCGCATACAGCAGGGCAGATCACGCCCGGTATGGTGAGCATAAGATCGAGCATGCCCGAGCCCCTGCCGCTGATGCCGACAGCGCCGATTCTTACCGTTTCTTTTTTCATTTTGAACATCTCCCGAAATTTGCAAGTATTCAGAATAAAGTATAGCACATCCGCCGTTTGATTTCCATACTTTTATATAAAAAATATCGATTGAATAAAGGAAACGCTTATGTTAAGATAAGTTATATACGGAAAGGAGCAAAAACCATGAAGCTGTTTCAAAATGCCCGGGTGATCGCGCCCGGCGGGATCAAGGATATATGCGTGCTTACAAAGGGCGCGAAGATCGTGCGCGTATCGGAGCGGATCGCCGCCCCCGGCGCGGAGGTGATCGACTGCGGCGGGCGGTATCTCTCCCCGGGCTTTGCCGATATCCACGTGCACGGCGGCGGCGGCTATTCCGCCATGAGCGACAGCGCCGAGGATATCATAGGTATGTGCCGCGCCCACGCGAAGCACGGCGTAACGAGCATTGTGCCCACCACCCTCGCCGCCCCCGTGGCGCGGCTGCAAAGGGCCGTAAAAACCATATCGCAGGCGCAGGAGGGCTGCCTCTGCGCCAACATTCTGGGCGTGCATCTCGAGGGCCCGTTTTTATCCCCCGCCAAGCGCGGCGCGCAAAAGCCCGAAAACATCCTCGTGCCCGACCGGGAAAGCGTGGAGGCGCTGCTGGACTGCTCCGAAAACGTGCTGATGATCGGCGCGGCGCCCGAGATCGAAAACGGCATGCTGGTGGGCGAAATGGCCGCCGAACGCAGCGTGGTTGCCAGCGTTGCCCATTCGGACGCGGATTTTGAAACCGTGGAGGCGGCGCTTTCCCACGGCTATTCTGACGTGACGCACATTTTCTCGGCCTGCTCGCAGATGCACAAGGAGGGCGTTTTCCGCAAGGTGGGCGTGGCGGAGGCCGGGCTGGCGCTGGACGGCTACACCACCCAGTTCATCGGCGACCTGAAGCACCTGCCCGCCGGGGCGGTAAAGCTCATCTATAAATGCAAGGGGCCCGAAAAGGCCTATCTCATCAGCGACGGGCTGGAGTTTTCGGCCTGCGACCTTGCCGAAGGCCAGAGAGTGACGCAGGAGAACGGCATGGAGGCCGTATATGAGGACGGCGTGATGCTGCTGGGCGACAGAAGCTGCCTTGCGGGCAGCGCCGCCAGCCTGGATATCATGGTGAGAAATATGGTAACCATTGGCATCCCGCTCACCCACGCGGTGCAGATGGCGAGCCTCACCCCCCTTTCGGTGCTGGGCTTCGACTACCGCAAGGGCAGGATCAAAGAGGGATACGACGCGGATCTGATCGTATTCGACGACGAGATCAACGTATCACGCGTGTTCGTGATGGGAGAAGAGATTTCTTAATCATTTCTTAATGGTTTGGCGGATTGTTTCTTAATTTTTTTTCTGCGATAATAAAACCGAACGAAAGAGAGGGAACGCCATGTATACCGTACTGGTTTGCGACGACGACAGAGACATCGTTTCCGCGCTGAAGATCTACCTGACCGCCGAGGGCTATAACGTACTGTGCGCCTACAACGGGCAGGAGGCCATCGACACGGTGAAGACAAACGAAGTACATCTGATTTTGATGGATATCATGATGCCGGGCGTGGACGGCATCCGCGCGCTGATGAAGATCCGCGAAACGCAGAATATGCCGGTGATCTTCACCACCGCCAAAAGCGAGGATAACGATATCATCCTCGGCCTGAACCTCGGCGCGGACGACTACGTAACGAAGCCCTTCAACCCCGTGGAGCTGATGGCAAGGGTGCGCTCGCAGCTCAGGCGCTACACGATGCTGGGCAGCAAACAGCAGACCAACGTGATCGCCGTGGGCGCCATAGAGATCGACGACAGCGCCAAAGCGGTGGCTGTAGACGGGGAAAGCGTCAGTCTCACCCCCACGGAATACGAGATCCTGAAGCTCCTTGCCCTTTCACCCGGAAAGGTGTTCTCCCCTGCCGAGATCTACCGCACCGTATGGAACGACGAGCCCTACGCCTCCGATTCCACGGTGGCGGTACATATCAGGCACCTCAGGGAAAAGATCGAGATCGACCCCGCCAAGCCCAGATACATCAAGGTGGTATGGGGGCAGGGGTATAAGATCGAAAAGTAAGCGGACCGCGATTTCCGATAATTTTTAATTCGTAATTCGTAATTCGTAATTTACAACGTTTTCTCTCTTTCGTATTTTTTGTTCAGGAGAATTGTTATGAAAAAGATGAAACGATCCAAAGCCGTAAAGATCATCTGTTTTATTCTTGCAAGCCTGTTTCTGTTTCTTACCTGCTGCGGCGCGATGCTGAGCGCCGTGTTCGCGTCGGACCGCGCCCCGCGGTTCATTTCAAAGGAGACCGCCTCCGATTTCATTTTTGAGGACGTTTACAACGCGCTTTGCGCAAGGCAGGCGCAGCGGCTGTACCGGAACGGCATTTTTGCTTACGCGCTCAACGGTGAAGCCGATACCTACCTTGCCGAGCGCCCCGCTCTGCAGCAGGGCAATACCAACTACGCCGTCAGCGTAACCGACAGTAACGGCAAAGTGCTGCTGCAAAACTTTGCCCCGCAGGATACCTTCACGGCCTATACCTTCATTTACGAGTACCCCGTGGAGACGGAGGAGAATGCGGAGACCCATTCCACCGAATGGATCGAGGAAACCACCGCTTCGCCGGAGGAAACGGTTTTGGAAGAAGCCGATACCACCACCCTGCCGGGCGGCGCGCAGGCGACCGAACCCACCGCGGCGGAAAACACGGCCGGAAACGAAATCGCCGATACCACCGCCGCGCCCGCCGAGGAAACGCAGCCCGAGGAACCGTCGCTTACCGACGCCGCCGACGAAGCTCCCACGGCGGGGAATCCCGTAAAAGCCGACGACGAAGAGGTATATATCGAAGACCTGCGGGAGGAATTCGGGCTGAGCAGCATTTTTATGTATATCTACCCGGCGGCGGGCGGCATCAACGAAGCCATAAGGGACTACTGCCTGACGATTTATACAAACGATTTCGAGCCCGGCGAGGCGGAATACTACCTGCACGGCCAGTATGAGATCTACCGGCAGAGGGATTTCGCCGTGAGCGCCAACGGCAGCGTCTACTTCATCGGCACTCTCAGGGGCGACGAGCCCACCGAAAGCACAACAAATCCCAATACCCGCTACGAGAGCCTGACGCTCACCGTGGCCGTGGATAAAGCCCTTCCGGCAAACGACAGCCTTGCGGGTATTGCGAAGCTGAAGAATACGGTCAGCTTTTGTCTGATCCATCTGAAGGGCATCTGCCTTGCCCTGCTGGCGCTCTCGCTCGTATTCGGCATACTGTCGCTGATGTGCTGCGGCTGGGTGAAAAACAGCGAGCGTCCCGTGGCGCGCGGCATCCATCGCATCCCGCTGGAGCTGGTGATCGCGCCGTTTATCGCGGCCTTCGCCACCGGCGCGGTGTGCGGCGTGGGATGGGTAAGGACCGCCGTATTTCTCGAAAGCGATATGGATGGATTCGTGCTCACCATGCCCGTATGGGCCGTATTGTGCTGGTGGTGCATCTACACCTTCGCGGTGCGCGTCAAGGCAAAGGCGCTGGGCAGCACCTTCTGGCTGGGCAGATTCTGCAAATGGCTGTTCGCCCTGCTTGCAAACGGCGTAAGGGCCCTGCGCTTTGAATGGAAGCTCGCAATCGGCATGCTGGCGATCTATATCGGGGGCGGCATACTCGGCCTACTCTGCATCCTGAGCAGTGATTACAGAGAAGTGCTGATCCTGCCGTGGATCCTATGGAAGATCGCAGAATTGGTGGCTATGGTGCTGCTGGCCGTGAACCTCAATACGCTGCACGAGGGCGCGAAGGCCCTTTCGGAGGGCAAGGATACCACCGTGGAAAACCGCTTCTTATTCGGCGAATTCCGCAAACACGCCGGGTACCTCAACAGCGTGGGCGACGGCATCAACGCCGCCGTGGAGGAACGGGTGAAGAGCGAATCTACCAAAACCGAGCTGATCACCAATATTTCACACGATCTCAAAACGCCCCTCACCTCGATCGTGAATTACATCGATCTGCTGAAAAAGGAGCCCGCGGGCAGCGAGAAAGCCAAGGAATATATCGCCGCCATTGACCGGGCGAGCCAGCGGCTGAAAAAGCTGACCGGCGATATCGTGGACGCCTCCAAGGCCGCCGCGGGCAGCATACAGATGACGCCGGAGGATATGGACCTGAAGGTGCTTTTGGGCCAGATGAAGGGCGAATACGAGGAACGCCTTGCGGCGAAGCGCCTCACGCTGGTGGAATCGATCCCCGATGCGCCCCTGACCGTATGGGCGGACGGCAGGCTTTTGTGGCGCGTGCTCGATAACCTGATGAGCAACGTGGCGAAATACTCCATGCCCGGCACCCGGGTATACCTGACCGTGACCGGGGACGGCGGCAAGGCGAAGATCGAATTCAAAAACATTTCGGAAACGCCGCTCAACGTAGACCCCGCCACCCTCACCGACCGCTTCGTGCGTGGCGACGCCTCGCGCAATTCCGAGGGCTCGGGGCTGGGGCTGAACATCGCCCAGAGCCTCACCCGCAACATGGGCGGCAGCCTTGCGGTGGATATCGACGGCGACCTGTTCAAGGCGACGCTGATCTTCCCGTTAAAAAAGGTTTGACAAAATCGCGCCCGTGAGGCATAATAAAGGCAGTCGCGGTAAAGCGGCTGCCGTTTTCTTTTTACAGGGGGTGCAGGTATGACTTTTTTCTTCAACATGATGAACCGTTCCAAAAAACTGAGAAAGTATAAAAAATACATAGACCGGCTCGCCCTGCTCACCGCGGCGGCCATGCTGATCAAGCAGAAAATACGCGATAAAGAATAAAAGCAAAACCGCCCTTCGGCGGTTTTATTTTATGTATTCCGACGTCACGAACCGGAACGTTTCCACGTTCCAT
>CAMVBR010000142.1 GCA_947165755.1 uncultured Clostridia bacterium | reverse complement strand
CGTCCTTCATGATGACGATGCGGTCGCCCAGGGTCATGGCCTCGGTCTGGTCGTGCGTGACATAGATGAAGGTGGTGTTGAGCTTCTGGCGCAGCAGGATGATCTCCGCGCGCATCTGGTTGCGCAGCTTGGCGTCCAGGTTGGACAGCGGTTCGTCCATCAGGAACACCTTGGACTCGCGCACCATGGCGCGGCCGATGGCCACGCGCTGCCGCTGGCCGCCGGAAAGGGCGCGGGGCTTGCGCAGCAGGTAATCGGTGATGCCGAGGGTCTCGGCGGCCGCCGTCACCTTATCGTAGATCACGTCCTCGGGCAGCTTTTGCAGCCGCAAAGAGAAGGCGATGTTATCATACACCGTCATGTGCGGGTAAAGAGCGTAGTTCTGGAACACCATGGCGATGCCCCTGTCCTTCGGCTGCAGGTCGTTGACCACAACGCCGTCGATCTCTACCGTGCCCTCGCTGATATCCTCAAGGCCCGCGATCATGCGCAGCGTGGTGGATTTGCCGCAGCCGGAGGGGCCTACGAACACCACGAATTCTTTATCCTTGATCTCCAGATCGAAATCGTGGACCGCCACCACTTTTTTATCGTATACTTTCTTTACCTTGGTTAATTTTACACTTGCCATACGTTCGTCCTCTTTTCTTATCCTTTTACGGCGCCGCCTGTAACGCCTTCCACGTAGTATTTCTGCAGGCACATAAATAAGATCGTTACCGGGATGGCCACGATCACGCCGCCCGCGCAGAACATGGTGTAGCAGTTACCGATCTGATCGAGATTGAGCCAGTTATACATACCCACGGCCACGTTGTACCCGGCGGAGGTGCCGAAGGCCACGTAGCGGGCGAATACGAAATCGCCCCAGGGCGCCATAAAGGCGGTGAGAATCGTGTAGATCACGATGGGCTTTGCCAGCGGCAGTATGATGCGGGTGAGCACCTGCAGGCGGGTGGCGCCGTCCACCCGGGCGGCTTCGTCCAGCGATTTGGGAATGGTATCGAAGAAGCCCTTCGATACGTAATACCCCATGCCGGAGGACGCCACGTAAACGAGGATGAGGCCCGGTACGGCGTGGGCCTGGGTCAGGTTCAGGTCCTTGAGCACCCTGTAAAGGATGATCATGGTAAGCATGCCGGGGAACATGCCGAGAATGAGCATGAAGCGCATGAGGGCCTTGCGGAGCCTGAAGCGGAAGCGCGAGAGCGTATAGCTCATGCACAGCACGATCACGGTTTGCAGCGCGGCGGTGACCAGGGCGATGATAAAGGTATTGAGATACCACTTTTTGAAATCGCTGTTCCACAGCGCGATATAGTTATCAAAGCCCCACTGGTGCGGCACCACGTAGCCCACCTGCCAGGTGCTCTCCACGCGGAAGGACTGCAGCAGAATGAACACGAAGGGGATGAGCCACACCACGCTCATAACGATGAGCACGATATATACGGCAAAGTTGCTGATGAACCGGCTGGTTTTCAGGCCCATGTGGCGGCGGGCTTCCCTGCCCTGGGCTTCCAGCGCTTTTTTCTGTTCTTTACTCATTGGAAATCCTCCTCGTTCTTTATGGAGGGCAGCAGGTTATAGACCACCAGCGTGATGACCGCCACCACAACGAACACCAGAATACCGATCACGGACGCCAGATAATACTTGGATTCCGCGCCGGTGGTGATCTTGAACAGCCAGGTGATGAGCAGGTCCGTATCGCCCACGCTGCCGGAGGCCCAGGAGTTGGCCGCGTTGGTGGGGCCGCCGCCGGTGAGCAGGTAGATCACGTTGAAGTTGTTCATGTTGCTCGTAAAGCTGGTGAGCAGATACGGGCCCGTGATAAACAGCATATAGGGCAGCGTGATCTTGGTGTACTGCTTGAAGGGGCCCGCGCCGTCGATCTTCGAGGATTCATACAGATCCTGCGGAATGTTCATCAGAATACCCGTGGCGATCAGCATCAGGTACGGGATGCCGATCCAGATATTGATAATGATCACGGTGATGCGCGCCCAGGTGGGGTCGGTCCAGAACGGCAGGGCCTCCTTGATCCAGCCCATATCCATCAGAAACAGGTTCACAAGGCCGTTTTTGGCGAACATTTTGGAAACGTACAAGAGCGAAATGAACTGCGGGATGGCGATGGTGAGCACCAATACGGTACGCCACACCTTTTTGAGCCTGATGCCCTTCTTGTTGATCATCATGGCCACGAACATACCGAGGAAGTAGTTGGTGAAGGTGGCGAAGAACGCCCAGATCAGCGTCCAAACGAGAACCTCGCCGAAGGTGGCGGAGTAATTGTGCCCGCCCGCGTTCCATGAGAACATGGTGCGGAAGTTTTCAAGCCCAACCCAGTGGAAGAGGCTGTTGTTGTAGCCGTCGTGGCTGCCGTCGTAGTTGGTGAACGCCACCAATATCATAAAGAAGATGGGCAGCACCGTGAACACCAGAATACCGGTGAGGGGCAGCGCCAGCAGGGTTTTATGGAACTGATCGTCCACAAGGGAGCGGAGGTCATCCTTGCCGCTGCGCAGCTTTTTGCCCGACGAAAGAATGGACTGGGCGATGCGGTTCTGCCTGATATTCACCCGCCACGTATAAACGAAGGCGAAGATGAAGAAGAGGGTGAGCACGCCGTAGAGCAAAATTTTGAAGGAGTTATCGTTATACTCGTACACGTAGGTATCGAGCACTTCGTTGTATACCTCGCGGGGGCCCACCTTGCCCAGCGAGGGCAGCATGGAAAGCCAGTATGCGCCGGAGGTGACCATATAAAAGATGAATACGGCCTCGAGCAGCAAAAACATCAGCCCGCGCAGTATCTGCCCGCGCATGATGCACCCGAAGCCCATGATGATAAACGAGAGTTTGGTTTTGTAATCGCCCTCTTTGAAGGTAAGGGCGATATCCTTCGCCTCCCCGGCAATACCGAGACCGATCTTTTTGAAGAACAGGCCGATATTGCGGAAAAACCGCGCGACGCCGCGGGGAATGGAAGCGAAGAAGGAAGCCAGCCTGTACAGGAATTTTTTGCCCTTGCTGAGCTTTAAGAATTCCAGATCACTGTATTGTTTCATAGAGCACGCTCCGTTTCTCAAGCAAAAAAGGAACGGCCAGAGTCAATATGATCAACTCTGACCGTTCCGGATTCGGTCACTTGCGAATAGGCTTATTCGGCAGCAACAAGGGTCACTTCGCCGGTGGCGGCGTCAAGCTGGATGTAATAGGTACCGGCGGTCTCCACAACGAAGTTCTCGGCGGGATAGGCCACGTCCCAGCTCTTGCCCTGACGGACTTTGAACTGCGTGCCTTCGGCAAGCTCGTAGGCTTCCACGGTCTTCCAAACGCCGTTTTCCTCGGCCATGGCAAGGTCAACGGTCCAGGTATCGCCGTTGATGTCGCCGATCACGGTGAAGGCGTTGGCAACTTCCTCGCTCACGTTGAACAGCGCGTCGATCTTGGCCTTGTAGTTATCAAGAGCGGCCTGCAGGCCGGCGTCGTCCTTGGCGGCCTTAACGTCGTCGGCGATCACCTTGGCGATATCCCACCAGGAACCGTGGATCTGGCCCTGAAGGGTAGCATACTTGGCCTGCTTGGCAAGCGCGGTAAGACCGACGTTGGCAAGCACTTCCTCGGAAGCGGCAGCCTCTTTGTTGGAGGGACCCCAGGAGAGGGTGTTGAAGCGCTCAAGCTGGCAATCCTTGCCGGTGAGATACTGAGCGAGCTTGTGCAGAGCGGCCTGTTTTACGGCGTTTTCTTTCGTCTGCGGCTTTACGCCCATCAGCTTGTAGCCCCTGTAGGAGCCCATGTGGTAGGTCTGGCCGTCCACGGTGAAGCTGGGCAGTTCGGCAACGCCCATGTTATCGCCCAGGATGCCCTTTACGGTTTCATAGTTCCAGGTGCCGGATATGAGCACGGCAGCGCCGGTTTCAAAGTTGGAAGCATCGCCGGAGGATACGTGCATGGGGGAATCCAAAAGCTTCTTCATGCCCTTCACGGCGATAAGACCCTTATCGGAATCGAAGGTATCGTTTACGGAAACGAATTTGCCGTCGTCATCGGTGGTCCATTCGGATACGCAGCCGGTGGCAAAGAAGAAGGAAGCAAGATACCATGCGGAGGTGTTGAGCTCCATGGCGAAGTACTTGTTGTTCTTTTCGCAGGCAGCGATCAGGTCCTCAAGGGAGCCGACGATATCGTCGGAGATGACGGACTTATCATAGTACATGAAGTAGCCGTTATCGGCGGTGAGGGGATAAGCGTACATTTCGTCGCCGACCTTAGCGGCGTTCACGGCGCCTTCATCGTTGCCTTCGGCAACCACGGCGGCAGCGGCAGTGCCGAGCTTGGCAAGCGCGCCGGCCTGTACCAGACGTGCGAACTGATCCTGCGCGAAGCAGTACAGATCGCCGCCGGCCTCAACGTCGGTCACCATGTTGGTGCCGGCATCGGCTTCGGAAACGGGCTCAACGGTCGCGTTGAACTTGATGCCGTCTTCGTTGGTCTCGTTGAACTTTTCGATCTGCTGCTTGGTAAGATCCACAGCGTTCTCGGCGGCCCAAACGGTGATATCGTAGGTACCGGCAAGAGAAGTGCCGTCGGCAGAGGGTTCATCGGTGGGAGTTTCGGGATTGGTCTTGCCGCCGCAGGCAGCCAGGCAGAGCACCATGGCCAGCGCGAGCAGCAATGCTGTAATTTTTTTCATAATCAAAGCCTCCGTAGAGATTATTTTTCGGCAAAAGCCGTATTTGTGTGCCGCATACCTGCGGCAACTAATAAAATGGTAGCACTATTTCATGAAAATGTCCAGCGATTTTGCGAATTAATACAAAAATGTAATTATTTGTAACATTTTTTTTAATACATTATTTCGCTGAATTGAGCATGGCGTCGTCGATCTTGCCCCAGGCGCCGTTGCCCGCGCCCGCGCACTTTACGGCGATACCCACGGTAAGGGTCTGCCCCTCGCCGAGAATGATCCCGTCGATACGGGCGGTATCCCACTCGTTATAGCCGGTAATGCCCATGGGGGCGGTGGAAACGGTCTCGCCGTCGATTTTGACGTAGGCGTAAATATCGGTATCGCCGCCGTCGCCGCCCATGATGGATATCGAAAACTTATATTTGCCGGGCTTCAGGTTTTCGGGGGTTTGCTCCAGCGTGAAATCCACGCTGTTTTCGGCGGCGCTCCAGAAGTGCATGTGCCAGTCGCCGGTGAGGGAATCGGTGGGCTTTTTCTCCACGTAGAGCTCGTCCGCCTTCCCGTTTTCGGTGACGACCCAGCCCGTGAGGTCGCCGGATTCAAAGCTGTCGTTGGTGAGGAAGTTGAATTCGATCAGCTTCACGCGGCATACGGCCTCCATACCGGCGGCGTCGCCTTTGATCTCGTAAGTACCCGCGCCGCCCGCGACCATGGCGGCAAGCTCCGCCTCGGTGACGTTCCACGTAACGGGCACCTCGCGCCTGGTGTCGTCCGTAAACACGGCGTTCACGGTTTCGGGCAGCACGATCTCGCCGTTCAGGTCCACGGTGAGCAGGGTATCCTCAATGGCGTCCGGGGCCGCCTCGGCCGCGCCGCCGCCCCGCACGAGGGCGAACACCTTCAGGGATTCCAGCGGCCTGCCGTTCTGATCGAAAAAGGCCTGATTATCCACGGCGCTGCCGCCGTAGTATTTGCCCGCGTCGTTGGGGTCGTAGGCGGCGGCGTAGCTCGAGGCCCAGCCGGAGCCGTAAGCCTCCCACTTTTCGCTGTTTTCTTCGTAGCTCTCACCGCCCACGGTGATCCACGCGCCCTCCCAATACACGACGCCGATCCCGTTCTTCGTTTTATTGGCTACGGTATCCACTACGTCGCGGAAGGCGTTGGCCTGCCCCTGCACGGTGAAGGGGTAGTTCTTGGTGAACGCGCCGCCGTCGGAGATGGTATTGCCCGAAAAATCGGTATCCTCGGAGGTGAAGGCGTAGGAGGTTTCCATCACCATGGTCTTTTTGCCGTAGGTTTCGGCCACGTCCGAAAGCACCGCCGCAAGATTTTCGAGCGTGCCGTGCCAGTAGGGGTAGTAGGACGAGGCGAACACGTCGT
>CAMVBR010000141.1 GCA_947165755.1 uncultured Clostridia bacterium | reverse complement strand
TTTCCGCCCTCATCGTGGGCACGATGCACGCCATCAACTTCTTTTTGATCTGCGTGGTGCCCGCCCGGTTTGAAAAATACGGCGTGGTTTCCACCATGAGCGGCATCATCAATTCTCTCACCTACGTGGGCGCTTCCGCCGGCGTGTATCTCTTCGGCAAGATCGCCGATAACGAGGCGCTGGGCTGGAACACGGTGCTGCTCTCGTGGGTGGTGATCGCCGCCGTGGGCACGGCGGCCTGCTTCCTCGCGGTGCGCCCCTGGAAAAAGTTCAAGGTATGATCCCGCTCACCGCGCCCAATCTGCCGAAAAGGGAAGTCCGTCTTGCCGCCGCGCAGGCCGGCCCTTGGACCGCCGCGTTGGAAGAATACGGCGTAAGGGTGGTTTCCCCCGCGCCGAACGCCGCGCTCCCGGCGGAAACGGCGGGCCATGCGGATATGCTTATATGCCACGCGGGCGGAAAGCGCCTGTTCGCGGAGCCCGCGCAAACCGCCTTGGCGGACGAGCTCGCTTCCTTTGGGTTTGAGGTCCGTTTTTCTTTTCCCCTCGGCGGGGCGTACCCTGCGGACGTGCGCCTGAACGCGGCGGTGGGAAACGGCTTTGCGCTGGGGAATTTCAGATACGTCGAGCCGTCGCTGGTTTCGTTTCTTATGCGCAGCGGCCGCAGGCTGCTTCAAGTGCGGCAGGGGTACGCAAAATGCTCCCTTTGCTTCGTTGCCGAAAACGCGTTCATCACCGAGGATGCGGGCGTCGCGGCGGTGCTGCGGCGGGAAGGGGCGGACGTGCTTTCGATCTCCGCCGGGGACGTGGCGCTGAGCGACGTCCACACCGGCTTTTTCGGCGGGGCGAGCGGGCTGCTCGCGCCCGATCTGCTGGCCGTGAACGGCAGCCTCGTCACCCACCGGGATGAAGAAGCGATCACGGCGTTTCTGAAAAAATACGGCGTAAGGGCGCTTTCGCTCTCGGATGGGCCCGTTACGGATATCGGCGGCATACTGCCGCTTATGGAGGGAAAAGAAGTATGAAGTATACGTTAGGCGTGGATATCGGCGGTACGAAATGCGCCGTAGTGCTGGGCCGCGACCGTATGCCCGCAAAGGTAACGGACGCGATCGTGAATAAAAAGAAATTTCCCACGGCCGCGGGCGGCAGCGTGCAGGCCGTGATCGACGATATCATTTTCGCCGCGGAGGATCTGCTTGAGCAGCAGGGGGCGTCCTTTGCCGATCTTACCGGCATCGGCGTGAGCTGCGGCGGCCCGCTGGACAGCGGCAGGGGCCTGATCCTCTCGCCGCCCAATCTGCCGGGCTGGGACCGTATCCCGATCACCGAAATATTATCTTCTCACTTCGGCGTGAAAACCGTTCTGCAAAACGACGCCAACGCCTGCGCGCTGGCCGAATGGAAATACGGCGCGGGCAAGGGCCTGCAAAACGTGGTGTTCCTCACCTTCGGCACCGGCATGGGCGCGGGGCTGATATTAAACGGGCGGCTCTATTCCGGCGCCTGCGATCTTGCGGGCGAGGTGGGCCATATCCGCCTGAATACCTCCGGCCCCGAGGGCTACGGCAAGGCCGGCTCCTTTGAGGGCTACTGCTCCGGGGGCGGCATCGTAAAGCTGGCCCGGCTGATGATGGCGGTAGATCACCGCCACACCGTGCTTTCGGACGACGAAACGCTCACCGCCCAAAGCATCGCCGCAGCCGCGAAGGCGGGCGACCCGGTGGCGAAGGAGGTCTACGACGTGAGCGCCATCCGTTTGGGGCAGGGGCTTGCCGTGCTTGTGGATCTTTTGAACCCCGAGGCCATCGTGATCGGCAGCATCTACACCCGCGACACCGAGTTGTTCCGCGAGAAGATGCTCGAAACCCTCAAAAAAGAGGCGCTGCCCGCGTCTGTGGCGGCCTGTAAGATTTTGCCCGCCGCGCTGGACGAGCACATCGGCGATATCGCGGCGCTCAGCCTCGTAATGGAGTGATCGTAAATAATGAAAACGAAAACCGAGATCTTTGATACCCTGTTCGCTTCCTACCCCTCGCTGGCCATCTGCCGGGGGCAGATCGAGGAGGCCTACGGGCTGCTGCTTGCCTGCGCCGAAAAGCGCGGGCTTATCATGGTGTGCGGCAACGGCGGCTCCGCGGCGGACTGCGAGCATATCGTAGGGGAGCTCATGAAGGGCTTTCATCTGGCCCGCCCGCTGAACCGCTTCCAAAAAGAGAGCTTTGCCGATATCGAGGGCGGCGCCGAGATCGCCGATAAGCTGCAGCAGGGTATACGGGCCGTATCGCTTGTGAGCCAGACGGGGCTTGTTTCCGCCTTCGCCAACGACGTGGACGCCTCCCTCGTTTACGCGCAGCAGGTGTACGCCTACGCCGCCAACGACGCGGACGTGCTGCTCGCCCTCACCACCTCGGGCAATTCGCAAAACGTTGTGAACGCCGCAAAGGCCGCAAGGGCCGCCGGCATCAGTTCCGTAGCCGTTACAGGGCAAACCGGCGGCGAGATCCGGCGTTTTGCCGACGTTACCGTAAAGCTGCCCGCCCTCTCGGCCTTCGAGGTGCAGGAGCTCACCCTGCCCGTGTACCACGCCCTGTGCGCCGCGCTGGAGGCGGAGCTGTTCGGCGAGTGATATTCGCCGTTCGCCGTTCGCAGAAACAATGCCAAAATGACGTAAAAAAACCGGCGCGGGGCGCCGGTTTTCTGTTTGTAAGGGGGTGCTTTATCTGCGGCCGAGGGAGGCCTCCAGGCCGATGGCGTAGCGCAGTATCAGCCGCGCGTCGGCGGTATCGATCTTGCTGTTGTGGTCCACGTCGCCGATCATCAGCATCAGGCGCGAGGGGGTCTTTTCCAGCTTGATCGCGTACCGCAGGGCAATACGGGCGTCGGCGGTATCCACGTGGCCGTTCACGTCCAGATCGCCGTACATATAATTATCGTATGCGTCCGAAACGGGGTCGGAATAGGCGCTGATCTGCTCCGAAAGCTTGTTGACCTGCAAATACTGCGGGTAGAGGTTCGATTTCCATATCGTGCGCTGGCTCGTGCCCGTTACCAGCCACACCAGAAAAGCGGAGGCCGTATCGGCTCTGTAATTCAGGTGCTGATGGTCCTTTATGAACCAGGTGCTTTCGGGCAGGTAGCAGGTAGAGGCGTCCACGGCTCTGCCGGGCTCCATGTGGTTATGGTTGCCGTTGCCGCACTGCTGCGTGCGCTTCAGGTTATGCTTCATATCGCCGGTGGTTGCGCCAAGTCCCGCGTAGCGGGTGGCCTGAAGGCCGTCCGATTGCTCCACAAGGCTGGAGGTGATGGGCAGTATCTGCAGGTTATACCCGGCAACCACGCATACGTTCACGCCGTTGTTCATGGCGGTTTGCAGGGTCTGCTCGGTGGCCTTGAGCACCTTGTTGCTGCGCTCGATCTTGGCGAGCATCTGCGCCGGGATCTCGAGATCGTTGCCGTACATGAAATACAGCGCCTGCTGATAGCTGTCGTTCGGTACCGCCGCCCAAAGGCCCGGCATGTTGCGCATTTTTTCACGCAGGCCGCCGGCGTAAATGGCTTCGTCCGCGTTCATCAATATCTCGCGGTAGCCCTTGCCCACGTCCGTAAACAAGCCCTCGTCCTTGATGATGTCGAGGGCGATCGACAGAACAGCGCTCACGATCAGATTGTTATAGTCCTTTTTTCCCAGCATGCTTTCCAGCGCGGAGCTGAGCAGCCCCGTGGGGTCGGTGGAAATATACCGCAGCAGCGCGTCGCCCACGTCGGCGCCCTTGATGGTGTCGTAAACGTCGGTGCCCAAATCGAAGATGTTGCCGTCGTAGCCCTCTACCACGTCCTTCACGGTGCGGATCAGGTCGCCGCTCATCACGTCGCCGATGATGGAGCTGCCGTCCGCCAGCGAATCAAGGAACACGCAGGAGGCCACGTATTTCTTGGCGTGCGCCTGGTGGAAATACAGGTATGTGTTGGCCACGATGCCGCCGTAGCCGCCGGAAACGACCGATACCTTCTTGCAGCCGGTGTTGGCGCGCACGTTATCGATGTATTCCTTCAGCCCCGCGGCGTTATCATAGCTGTCGAGACGCCAATCGTAGTTATATACGAAGATGCGGTCCGCGCTGATGAGCTGCTGCGAGGCCGTAACGAAGGATGCGATATTTTCTGTGTAGATCGGCTCGTCAACGTTATCCTCCACGGGGCGGTAGTATTTGATCGGCCCCACGTTGGCGGTACGGGAGTTGCCGTTTTCATCGCACTGGATGGAGCGGAAGATCTCGTTGATGATCCCGTTGATCTTGTTGGCGCCCACGTCCACCTTTTCCTTTGACTGGATCAAGCCCGAAAGGATCTCCCTGAGATAGTCGTCGGCGTTTTCCTTCCAGTTGAATACGGGGGAGGGCACGAAGCCGTCGGGGTTCTGATAGAGAACGATCTCCGTCATATCGGGTATAAAGATCACGGGCGTTCCCTTCGAGCTCCTCGCGGCAAGCGCGGGCGCGGCCATGCAGCCCAGCATCACGATCGCCAGCATCAAAGCCAGCCATTTTTTCAAAAATCCGTGTTTCATGCAAAAACCTCCGGAAAGTTATACTATCTTAGTCTTTATTATATACAAAGTAATGTTTAATTGCAAGAGGAAAATCCCGCCGCGCCCATTTTTGTGAAAAAGATTGAAAAACCGCGCGGGAGCGTTTATAATGAAAAGAAGAGGAGGGCTTGTTATGGTATACGAAAATAATTGGGGATCCCTGAACGCGCGTCCGGTGCCGCAGTGGTTCGCGGACGCCAAATTCGGCATTTTTATCCACTGGGGGCTGTATTCGGTGCCCGCGTTCACCAAAAAGGGCGATTACGCGGAGTGGTATTATCAGCAGCTTTTGGGCGATAACCAAACGGTAAAGGATTTTCACCGCCGGGTATACGGCAGCGCGAAATACGAGGATTTCGTTTCGGGCTTCAAGGCGGAGCTGTTCGATGCCGATCAGTGGGCGAGCCTGTTTCAGCGCGCCGGGGCGAAATACATCAATTTCGTTTCCAAGCACCACGACGGCTTCTGTATGTATAAAACGGATTACGCCTGGAACTGGAACAGCTGGGACGTGGGCCCGCACCGCGATTTTCTGGCGGAGCTGAAGGCGGCGCTCGCCAAAACGGACGTGCGCTTCGGCGTTTACCATTCCGTTTACGAGTGGTTCCACCCGCTGTATCTCAAAAACCCCGAGCAGTACGCGCTGGAGCACCTGCACCCCATGCTCAAGGAGCTCATCACGAAATACGAGCCCGCCACCCTGTTCACGGACGGCGAATGGGACCATCCCAGCAGCGTGTGGCATTCCACCGAGTTCCTCACGTGGCTGTATAACGAAAGCCCCGTAAAGGACTATATCGTGCCCAACGACCGCTGGGGCAAAGAGACCAGAGGCAGGCTCGGCGGCAATTTCACCACCGAATACGGCATTGTAGGCAACGGCGTGGGGGCGATCGAAGAAGTCGTTCTGGACCGACCCTTTGAGGAATGCCGCGGCATCGGCCGCTCCTTCGGGCTGAACCGCGCCGAGACCACCGAGGATTATCTGAGCGCGAAGGAGCTGATCGAGACCCTGTGCGATCTCGTTTCCAAGGGCGGCAACTTCCTGCTGAACGTCGGCCCCGCGGCGGACGGCACCATCCCCGTGATCATGGAGGAGCGCCTTTTGCAGATGGGCGATTGGCTGCGCGTGAACGGCGAAGCCATCTACGGCACCCGCGTTTACAGCAAAAAGACCCAGCCCGGCGTTTACTACACGCAGAAGGACGGCGCCGTTTACGCCATTCTGAACCGGTTCCCCTTCGGCGAGGTCACCCTGAACGAGATCCCCTTTACGCCCGAAGCCAAGGCGCGGCTTTTATGCCACCCCGCGCCGGTGAAAACGGCGGACGACGGCGGCAGGCTGAAGCTCGTTTTCCCCGCCATCGACCCCGAAGAGATGGCCTGCGGGTATCTCTACGCGGTAAAGATCACAACGTGAAATTTCAGTTTATCGGGCACGACGCCCGATAAACTGAAGCTAAATTGCCGAAGGATCGGCAGCTAAATTATTGC
>CAMVBR010000140.1 GCA_947165755.1 uncultured Clostridia bacterium | reverse complement strand
CCGCATGTTCACAGATAGAACACACCTGAAGCGCCGTGGCCCGGCGTGGAATGCGTCGGCACAACCGGTTTTTGAACGGTGCAACTGCGCCTTACGATTGCGAATGCGTCGTTCGTAATTCTCACTCGGCCTCGCTTACCCGGCGAGGATATGACCGATCCACCGCCTTACAGTCCACAGGATCAACCGCTGTTCCCGCCCGATTTGAGCGGGCAGGGAGCCCAACGCAAACCGAAAATCGGCGAGCGGAACCCCGCCTGTTCACAGAAAGAACACAACTGAAACGCCCGTCCTCCGAGAGAAAACACGCTGCCGGAAATGGTTTTCGCGCCGGGAAGCTGCGCCTGTTTGACGCAGACGCAGCCCCCCGCTTTGGTTCATCCGACGTTGATCGTCCCGTTGTATTCGGACGCGCGCCGCCGGATTTTTTGCCGTCGTGATTCGATTTCCGAGAGATAGTTTTGCCTTTCGTTGTGCTCACGGATCGCGTTTTCAATGGGCAGGATCGTGTAAAGCAGGTTGCCGTTGAGCACAGTACCGTCCTTTGCGGTCTTTGTTGTCGGCTCTGTTTTGATCAAACCCTTGTCGCGCAAACCGTCAACGTATGTTTTCACAGCGTTCTTTGTCTTGCCGATGGCCTGTCCGATTGTTTTATAACTCGGCCTGCACTGGTAGTTTTTACGGTTCTCACAGCGGAGAAGGTAGGCGTAGGTCGCCAGCTCTCCGGTGGTCAAACCGAGATGAAACACCACGTTCGGCAGGGTAAAGTAGTTGCCGTTCGCCGCTTTTCTCTCGTCCTGGGAAGCGAAATTCATCGGCCGCCTCCCGTAAAAGATTCCACCCATTCGCGGAATTTTTCTTTCGGAACCACCTTGCGGCTGCCGATCTTCAGCACCGGAAAGCCACGCTCCTGCATGAGTTCGTAGGCGCTGGAGATCGAGACGCCGAGCAGTTCCGCCACGTTTTTGGCGCTGAGAAAGAGCGGAAGTTCGTCGTAGGAATGGTAGACGGATTGTTTCATAGTCCCTCCGAATTTGAATTATTTTTCGTCGGCAGTCCGTCCCCATCCTACAGAAATCTTCTCTTTGGACGGATCGACCCCGCGGAAGCCGCGCCTAATTTACACTTTCCGGCGGCGTTCACGCAGGGTGATTCGGTGTGTTATTCTGTTTTCAAGGAACGAATCTGACGGCATGAAGGAGAGAACAAATGTTCTCTTACTTCCGAAAAAGAGTATAACAGAAAAATTTTAGCTGTCAATGGCCCTGGGAAAGATTCTTTCCGCGAGGGGCCGCTGAGTACATCTCATGGGACAATATACACCCTTTTTGAAGATTATTCTGTCGAAATCGCGGGTTTGAATAAAAAAACAACGCGAAAACAGAAACAGTTTTCCGAAAAAAGCAGCACGAAAGCGCTTTTTGGAAAAAGAATAACCGCTGCCGAAAGGGACAGCGGCCGGCGTCTGCGCGGCGAGATCGCGCAGATTATTTCTTTGTTTAGGCGGTACAATTATTTATCCGCAGGCAGGAACTCCATTGCCTATCTCTCATCATCAGCATTACCCGTTTCGATAAAACAACCTCCGATTCTTGCACAGTTCGGAGGCGCTGTTTCCTATTCGCCAGTATCTTCTACTTCACTATGTTCGACGGCAAAATCAAGCAACGTATTGATCAGATCGTTGCGGGAGCGATTCGTCTGCTGCGCAAGCTGATCCAGTTTTTCCACCAGCTCGTCCTTGATCCGAATAGAAAAAACCTTGTAACCGTCCTCGCCCTTGACGCCCTTTTTGGTAATGATGAGCTTATCTTTCACAGAAATCACCTCATCATTATTTTCCCTTGTTTTGTTGTGAAAATATATGTTATATTATATAACATAACATATATTAAACGAGGGACAGTTATGATATGCACTTTTTTCGGGCACCGCGACGCGCCGCCAAAGATAAAACCCGCCCTTCGGCAGGTGTTATTGGATCTGATCGAGCGTCAGGGCGTTAAGCAGTTTTATGTTGGGAACCAAGGCAATTTCGATGTCATGGCGCGCAGTCTGCTGGCGGAATTGGAACAGTCCCACGGGATCAGATATGAAATCGTTTTGGCGTACCTTCCGAGTGAAAAGGCTCCGCTATATGATCCCGACCATACCCTTCTGCCGGAGGGGATCGAAACCGTCCCGCGTCGTTTTGCCATCGAATACCGAAATAAATGGATGATCTACCACAGCGATATCGTTGTTGCTTACGTCTCCCGCAGCTTCGGTGGCGCGGCGAAATTCAGAAACCTTGCCAAGAAGAAGGGAAAAACGGTGATAGACCTGAACCTTTGATCCCCGCCTGCGCGAACCGGATCCGCGCAGGTATTTCTTTGTTTAGGCGGACCATTTTATGACATGCCTATGAAACTGTTGTATATATCAGAAACATTGACTGAGGTCAACCATAAATAGAAACCCCTCAAATCTTCCCTGATTTATGAACAGGGAACGAGCGGTTGTTTGCTGAAAAAAGCGATCTGCCCCTGCCGCTGAACGGCAAGCGCAGATCGGTTTTCTTTTTTATTTGCAATAAAACTTAAGCACAGAGCCCTTTGAAAAAGGCCAGGATCCGCTTGAAGATTGCTATGAGCCAGCCGAAGAAGGAAAACCCTTTGGCGCCGTTATCGGCGGGTTCCTCCGGCGCGGGAACGTCCTCCCAGACGGCGGCCAGTTCCACGTTTTCCGTCGGCGCGAGCTCATCGCCGGGCTGATATACGGTCTCGCCGACCTGCCAGCCCGCGAACTGCCTGCCCTCCGGCGGGGTGACGTCGCATTCCGGCAGGGCGAGGACGTCGCCGGGGCGCACCAACTGTGTTTTGACGGAGCCTTCGCCGCCGGAAACGTCAAAAGAGATCACGATGCTGTCTGTGATGAAGGTCAATCCCCGCATGTAATCGATACTGACGGAATCTTTCGTTATCTCTTCCACCCCGGAATAATAAAAATCAAGTCCTTCAACGTCACCGTTCAATACCGCGTCGGCAAGCAGCGGACAGGCGGAAACGTCCAGCGTATCGATCGGCGCGCAATCCGTGATATCGAGGTATCTGAGCGCGCGGGCGCCGCTGAGATCCAGTGACTGCAGCGGGTTCTCGCTGCAAAGCAGGAGGTCCAGCGCCGGGTTGCCGCTGAGATCCAGTGTGGTAAGCGAATTGCCGAAACAGTACAGATTTTTCAGCGCACGGTTACGGGAAACGTCCAGCGTCTGCAGCCCTGTTTCACCTACGTGCAAATACGTCAGCGCGGCATTTCCGGAAACGTCGAGAGATGAGACCGCGCTGCCCCAAAGATCCAGTTTTTTCAGCGCCGGGTTGCCGCTGAGATCGATCGTCCCAAGCGTGTTGCCTCGGCAGTACAGTTCCTCCAGCGCAGGATTCCCGCAAAGGTTCAGCGTGACCGCAGCTTTTACCGGTTTACAGTGCAGCTTCCTTAAATTAGGAAACAGCTCCGTGCCGGTATAGTTGTATACGTCAACGCCTGCGCTCCATGTGTCGATCTCCGTTACGGCTTCGCATTCCTCTTTGCTCAGTGCAAGGCTGCCGTCCGTATCAAACTGTTTGAGATAGTCGCGGAAATTCGCATCGGGGAAACGCTCTGACGTAAACGCAACCTCTTCGCCGCCTCTGATCCGCAGTACAAGGTGCAGGGTGTTTTCTTTTTGGATATCGTAATCGGCCAGTGTTCTGCCGTCCTCAAGCTGTGTTCCGGCAAAGATCAGCCGCTGCTGATCCGGCGGGATATTCTCTTTTTCCTGTATTTTCTGCTTGATGTTTTCGATGGTGTCGTTGCTCTCCACCTCCAGCGTGACCGTTTTGCCGGTCAGCGTGCGCACGAAGATCTGCATGGCAAAGGCGTTGACGCTCAGCGCCGCGGTCAGCGCGAGGACGAGGATCAGCGTGATCGTTCTTCTGGCGGTTCGTTTCATCTGTCTATGATTCCTTTCCGGTGCGATTGTTTTATCCGTCCGACGATGCGTCGGCGGTTTTATCGGGTCCCGAACAGACGGGCGAAGAAGAAGAGGATGGCGTGGAAGAAGGCGGTGAGCTTGCCGCAGAAAGAGGTCCCGTGGTCCTTTCCGTCCCATTGGCACAGGTCGGATGCGCCGTCGGTCTGCTCATTCTGCTCGTTCTGCGGGTCGGCGACGGGATCCTGCGGCGCGGGAAGCTCCTCTTTCGCCTCGGTGATCAGTTCCACGCCGAAGTCGGTGTGAAAATAACCGGATTCTTCCTCCGAGCCGAAATACCAGGACGCGATCCCGTGATCGTTTTCGTCGTAATCGTCCCGGCGTTCCCCGTTTTTCGCGAGGTCGGCCAGAACGGGGCAGCCGGAAAGATCGAGGGTATCGAAGTTGTTCCCGGTGCAGAAGAGGACGCTCAGCTTCGGGTTGCCGCTGAGATCCAGTTCGTCAAGCCCGCAGCCCTCCAGACGAAGCTCGGTCAGGTTGGGAAACGCCCTGAGATCGGGGAAGGTCTCAAAGGTCGAACCGTCCAGCTCAAGGATCTCCAGCGCGGCGTGATTGCCGAAGGTGATCGCGGGCAGCTTGACGCCGCAGCAGCAGAGGAGAACGAGGTTTTCGTTGGCGCTGAGGTCCAGCGCTTCGAGGGGGCTTTCGATCAGCAGTTCTTCCAGTGCCGGGCAGCCGCTGAGATCCAGCGAGGTAAGTCCTGCGCAGAGAAGGTACAGTTTTTTCAGCGCGGGGTTGTGCGTCAGATCCAGTTCGGTAATGTAGCAGAGCTCGGTATCGAGCAGCTCCAGCAGGGGGTTGCCGCTGACGTCGAGGGTGACGACGCCGTCCGTGTGCCGGCACCGGAGCGTTTTCAGGTTCGGGAAAAGCGCGAGACCGGTATAATCCTTCACGGCCGAACTGCCGTACCAGATGTTGATCTCGGTCACGTCGGAGCGTTCTTTGGCGCTGAGGCTGCCGCTGCCGTCGAGATCGATCAGGGAGAGGACGTAGTTCCGGAACCCTTCATCCGGGAAAACGCTGCCGTCGATCAGGATATCGCCGCCGGTTTCTCCGGCAGTGCCTTCCGGCTGGTCCGTGTTGTCCCCATGCCCGGGAAGAGTGGGAGAACCGCCGCCCAGCTCGGGCTTGTCGAGCTTGACGTCGCCCTTGAGGCCCTCCGTGAT
The DNA here is from genome assembly GCA_947165755.1 of uncultured Clostridia bacterium. Taxonomy (GTDB): domain Bacteria; phylum Bacillota; class Clostridia; order Oscillospirales; family Acutalibacteraceae; genus RUG806. Next base: position 933 of record CAMVBR010000140.1, on the reverse strand, counting down.
GATCCCGCCGTTGTTTTCCGGCTGGTCGGAGGTCTGTCCGTTGCCGGTGAGCCCCGGCCTGTTGATAACGGCGTGATCGCCAGGCAACACATTCGAATCCGACGGAAGAAAATGATCTGTGGACGGCGCGATGGTGGCGGAGGCGAGGATCGGGAGAAGGATGAGCAGCAGGGCTGCGGCGAATAATACGGTGAGCAGTCTTGTTGTTCCGGTTTTCATGGGGGTACTCCTTGTTTCGTTTTCTGATCTTTGCGGAACGTCGTCCGTTCCTTACGGGCTCCATTATACGGAATTATCGTGAACAGTCAACAAAAAAACAGAAATGACTTGTTTATTGGTAAATACAGCTTGTTTTTTGCGGCAAAACGATGTAAAATAGCTCCCGAAAGAGGTGTTCTGCGTGAATCAACAGGAGATCGCCGACCGGTCGGCGGAGCTGATTATCCGGTATTACGACAACGACTATATGCCCTTCCTGAACGCCATGGACGACGAGGCGCTGTGGTACGGTCCCGCCGAGGGGCAGTTTTTGCAGGGGCGGGAGACGATGATCGCCACGTGGCAGGCGGAGGACCACCCGCTGCGGTTCACCATGGGCAACCTGAAGGTGCGGCACGCTTCCGCGCACCCTTCCTTTTGCGACGTGATGCTTACCTATACCGTAGTGACGCATTACCCGGACGGACATGATCTATCTGTGTTCCAGCGTATGCTGCTGTGCTGGTGTGAGCGCAAGGTCACGGACGGGAACGGCGAAACACACAAGGCGCCTCGCATTCTGGTCTGTCACATCTCCAACCCCCACGGGAAGCACGAGGACGACGTGATCTACCCCACGAATTTCAGCCAAGTATACGCCGGGAACAATGCCTTGCCGCAGCGGGGCGAACGCATCCACTTTCACGGGCTGGACCGCTCGGACTACTTCTATTT
>CAMVBR010000139.1 GCA_947165755.1 uncultured Clostridia bacterium | reverse complement strand
CTTGCGGCCTGCTCGTTTTTATTGGGGCCGTATTCGTAATATACCGTGTTTTTGAGCGCGTCCGGCAGATACTGCTGAGCGGTCCAGTGGTTCGGGAAATCGTGGGGGTACAGATAGAACTGCCCCTTCACCTCGGCGTCCTCGCCGTCGAAATGCTTATTCTGCAAATGGCGCGGCACCGGGCCCGCCTTGCCCTGCTGCACGTCCGCCATGGCGCGGTTGATCGCCATATACGCCGAATTGGATTTGGGCGAATTGCAAACGAGGATCACCGCGTTGGCCAGCGGGATGCGGGCCTCGGGCAGGCCCACCTGCATGGCGGTATCCACGGCGGCCTTCACAATGGGGATGATCATGGGGTAAGCGAGGCCCACGTCCTCGTTGGCGCAAACCAGCAGGCGGCGGCAGGCGGAAACCAGATCGCCCGCCTCTAAAATACGCGCCAGATAGTGGATGGCGGCGTTGGGATCGGAGCCGCGCATGCTCTTCTGATAGGCCGAGAGCATATCGTAATACTCGTCGCCCTTCATATCGTAGTGCATACCGGTTTTGCTGCAGATCTCGGCGGCCTTTTCCAGCGTGATGCGCCTCGGCTCCCCGGGGGCGGGGACAGGCGCGCCGAGGGCGGTGAGCTCGCAGATATTGAGCGCCTTGCGCATATCGCCGCCGGCGGCCTGCGCGATGAAGGGCACAACGCCCTCCTCCAAGGAGAAGGTCTCTTTCATCTCCTGCGAAAGCAGCCGGAAGCCGCGCTCCACGCCGGGCACGGCATCCTCGGGGCTTACGGCCTTGAACTCAAACACCGTGGAGCGGCTGAGCACAGCGGAATAGATATAGAAATAGGGGTTTTCGGTGGTGGAGGCGATCAGCGTGATATCGCCGTTTTCAATGTACTGCAGCAGCGATTGCTGCTGTTTTTTATTGAAATACTGGATCTCATCCAGATACAGCAGCACCCCGTTGGGCGCGGCGATGGTGTTGATCTCGCCGATCACGTCCTTCACGTCGCCCAGCGACGCGGAGGTGCCGTTCAGAATATGCAGCCGTTTTTTGGTGGCGCCGGCAATGATGCGCGCCACCGTGGTTTTGCCGGTGCCGGAGGGGCCGTAAAAGATCAGGTTGGGGATCACGCCCGATTCAATGATGTTGCGAAGCGCCTTCCCCTCGCCGAACAGGTGCTTCTGCCCGGCGATCTCATCCAGCGTCTGCGGCCGGATGCGGTCAGCAAGCGGAATCGACATCGATACTCTCCTTTTTATCCCATCTGCCGGGGTCTGCCGTTACGGGCGTCAGGTTCTCTTTACCGTCCGCCTGCATGAACTGGGGGTATTTTTCCCACGTATCCACGGTGGGCTGCGTTTCCGCCTCTAAAATGGAAAACACGAGATAGGTATAATCGGAATGATAGGCGCAGGCCACGTGGACGCAGTCCTTGCAGAACCACGTCATATCGCGGTACAGGCAGGTGGTGGCGTTGATGCAGCCGTCGGGGGAAAGGTATTTCGGCTCCCCCACCGCTTTTTCTTCCTCGCTCAGCTTGCCGCCCACCGTGCTTACCAGCGCGCCGAAGCTCATCCTGCGGGTCTCCAGCGTGCCGTCGCCCTGCAGGGGCGCGGAGGCGTAAGCGGGCACAAGGGGCGTATCGTAGTTGGCCAGCACGCCGAACAGCATGCCGTTTTGCATGGCGGTATCAAGAATGCTCCGCAGGTTGGCGCAGATCTCATACTGCACCTTATCCGTTTTGGCGCGAAGGCCCGCATAGGCGTCGCCGTCGCCGAAGATATAGGCCTTGGCCTCGTCGTATACCTCGGGGCGTACGATCTCCCACACCGCGGGCATGGAGGCGAACACGGGAATGAGCACGCCGTTGTAGATCTCATCGTGATAGGTTTCAGCAAAGCGGTTCAGAAAGCGGCAGATCTTGCCCATGAGGCCGGTTTTATAGGCCGCCGTGAATACGCTTTTGAGGCTCGGGAGTTTTTCGGTGAGGTAGCGGTAGGCGGCGTCCTCGTTGAAATCGATCTTGCCGGTGAGCAGCTCGCTCGTGACGTCGGTGCCGTACATCACGGAGGAATTGGAAACCAGGCTGTGGATGCGCGCGGCGCCGTATTCGCCGAGGTAGGCCAGGGTCACAAGGCCGCCCATGCTGCAGCAAACGAGGTTCACCTGCGCGGCAGCGTGATCCTCACAGGCGCGTTCCACCATGGCGCTGAGCTTCACCGCGTTTTGGAGGGCGTCCAGCCGCCAATCGTAAAGGAAAAAATACACCTTATCGGCGCCGTAGCGATCCGCCGCCGAATGCACGAGGCCGTTCTCATGGCCATTGCCGCCCTCCCACAGCGCGGGGTAATGATCCACGCTCAGGGGGTAATCCATGCCGGTAACGCGCGGGTCGAGCGAATCGCCGTTTTCATCGCAGGCGTAGCCCTTGAACAGCGACGCGGCAAAGGCGACCAGCTCGGTGACGGCCGCTCTCCTGCCCCGGGAGACCAGCGCGGAAAAGCTGCGGGCAAGCCCCTTCATAAGGCCGCCGAAGCTCCGGTTGCTCATCACGTTTACGGGACGCTCGTTTTCGGTGCCGAAATCGTATTTCAGTCCCCCGGTAAAATCCATGCCCCGCACGATCACCACGGGCAGGGCGTTTTCGACCTTCTCTTCGGAAAACACCGCCGGACCGGCCGCCGCCGCAGCGCCGATGCTGAGCGCCGGCAGCAGAAGCAGAACGGATAACAGAATGCAAAGTACTTTTTTCATAGCGCACCTCTTATAAAAGGTTATTCATATTAATATTACCATAGATTTATGAATAAATAAAGAGATATTCATTTTTTCGTTATAAAAAGTATATAAAATATAAGGCAAAACGGCTGAAAAAATTGAAGAAAAAACGGTGAAAAACATATTGACACATTGCCTTGCCTGTTGTATAATTTCATAGTGTCAAATTGTAATTGACCCACGCAAGACGCGGAGGGAGGGGAATATAAATGAGTCAGGTTAAGGTTAAAGAGAATGAATCTCTTGACAGCGCGCTCAGACGCTTCAAGCGCCAGACGTCTCGTGACGGCGTGATCCAGGAAGTGCGCAAAAGAGAGCATTATGAAAAACCCTCTGTAAAGAGAAAGAAAAAGTCTGAAGCTGCTCGTAAACGCAAGTTTAAGTAAGCAGCCAAACGCAGTATGCCGGTGCTGCCGGTGAAAAGCGCGTTTACAGGTGGGCCAGCCTCTGGCTCACCTTATTTTTTGGGAAAGAAGAAAAAGCAATGTCAGAAGTCAACTACGGGGACGACCTGCTCCCAAAATACTTTTTTGACCGGCTGACGGACATAACCCCGCGCGACCTGAAGGAGATGGGCGCGCTTGCAGTGGCGATCGATATCGACAACACGATTGCGGACGACGGCGCGTTTCACCTGTTTCACGGCGTGCGCGCCTGGGTAAAGCAGATCCGGGAGGCCGGCTACGGCGTGATCATACTCACCAATACGTTTCCGCTCCGCGCGAAATTCATCGCGCACCTGCTGGGCGGCATCCCATACGTAGCCAAGGCCGAAAAGCCAAAGGCAAAAGGCTTTCTGAAGGCCGCCGCCATGCTCGGCGTACCGGTAGAGAACCTTGCCATGGTGGGAGATCAGCTCTTTACCGATATCAAGGGCGCCAACAACGTGGGCGCGATCCCTGTGCGCATCAAATACAATAAGCCGGAGGTTTTGCTGTATTTTCACTACAAAAAGCTCCGCGATAAAGAAAAGAATTATTTAACGGCAAAAGGATACGGTGATAAAACATGAATGATTTCACAAACGCGCTTTCCGCCGCCATTTGCGGCAAGGCCGACGCGGCGCTGATCTTATCGGAAGCGAACCGCTTTTATTACACGGGCTTTCCCGCCTCCGACGGCGCGCTGCTCGTTACCGCGAAGGGCGCAATCTTCTACACGGATTCCCGCTATACGGAAGCCGCCATCCGCAGGCTGGGCGGGCAATACGTGCGCAATTCCGCTTCGATGTATGAAGACCTGACCGCCGAATTTGAAAAGCAGGGCGTGAAGACCGTGGCGGTCGAAGCCGACAGGCTCACGCTGGCCGAGTTTTCAAACCTGCAGGATAAGCTGCCCGGCGTTACGTTTCTTTCGGACGCGACGCTCACCGACCTGATCGAGGCGCAGCGCAGCATCAAAATGCCCGAAGAGATCGAAAAAATGACCGCGGCCCAGCGCATCGCCGAAGCGGCCTTCGACCACATTCTGGGCTTTATAAAGCCCGGCGTGACCGAAAAAGAGGTGGGGCTGGAGCTGGATTACTATATGCTCTCCCACGGGGCGGACGCCCTTTCCTTTGAGACCATTGCGGTGAGCGGCGTGAACTCTTCCCTGCCCCACGGCGTGCCCTCGGAAAAGAAGATCGAGCTCGGCGATTTCGTCACCATGGACTACGGCGCCGTCAAGGACGGCTACCATTCCGATATGACCCGCACCGTAGCGGTGGGCAAGGTGAACGACGAGCAAAAGCTGGTATACGAAACCGTATTGAAGGCGCAGCTGGCCTCCCTGAACACGTTCAAAGCGGGCGTTTCGTGCTTCGACGGCGATAAGGCCGCCCGTGACGTGATCAAGGAAGCGGGCTACGGCGATTATTTCGGCCACGGCACCGGCCACGGCGTGGGCGTGGAGATCCACGAATTCCCGCGCGTATCCCCCGCCTCGAAGGCAATTTTACAGGCGGGCCACGTGGTGACTGCGGAGCCCGGCATTTACCTGCCCGGCAAGTTCGGCGTGCGCATCGAGGATATGGCCCTGATCACCGAAACGGGCTGCATCGACCTCACCAACTGCCCGAAAGAGCTGATCATTCTGTAAAAACGCCGGATTTTTCGGTTTTTTTCTGAATTTTCAATAAAAATTGTGCGCAAAGGCTTGCAATAGACGGAAAAATTTTATATTATATTAAGTGTATATCGGTATGAATATACCCAAGAGAAAGGATTGATTTTTTATGGTATCAGCCGGCGATTTCAGAAACGGCGTCACTTTTGAGATGGACGGTCAGGTTTGGCAGATCGTTGAGTTCCAGCACGTGAAACCGGGCAAGGGGGCCGCTTTCGTGCGCACGAAGCTCAAAAACGTGATCGCGGGCGGCGTGGTCGAAAAGACCTTCTCCCCCACCGACAAATACCCCACCGCCTACATCGAGAGAAAGGAAATGGCATATTCCTACAACGACGGCGGCCTGTACTATTTCATGGATCCCGAAACCTACGACATGGTGCCCATCAGCGCGGACGACCTGCCCGACAGCTTCAAGTTTGTAAAAGAGCAGATGGTTTGCCGCATTCTCTCTTATAAAGGCAAGGTGTTCGGCCTGGAGCCCCCCACCTTTGTAAACCTTGAAGTAACCAAAACGGAGCCCGGCTTTGCCGGCAACACCGCCACCAACACCCTGAAGCCCGCCACCCTTGAAACCGGCGCGGAAGTACGCGTGCCGCTGTTCATCAACGAGGGCGAGGTCATTCAGATCGATACCCGCACCGGCGAGTATCTCGGCAGAGCCTGATCGGAGGAGTTACAATGACCATTACGGAAAGAATCGCTTATATCAAGGGGCTTGCCGAGGGTCTGGACCTGGATAAGACCACAAAAGAAGGCAAGCTGATCGCCGCCATGCTCGAAGCGCTGGAGGATATGGCCCTTGAGGTCACCGACCTGACCGAGCGCGTAGACATGATCGACTGCGATCTGGCGGACGTTGAGGATTACATCGACGACCTCGAGGACGTTTTCGACGAGGACGAATTCGACGACGATTACGACCCGTGGGACGATGACGAGGATGATGACGACGACGCCGACGTTTACGAGTTTGAATGCCCCAACTGCCACCAGACCGTCTATTTCGACGAGAGCATCTTCGACGACGACGAGGATTTCGAGCTGGAATGCCCCGCCTGCCACGCAAAGCTGGATCTGCCCTTTGACTTCGACGACGAAGACGAAGACGAAGACGGCGACGACGAAGACGACGAATAAGAAACCTGCCCAAGCAAAAACGCTGCGGAAAACCGCAGCGTTTTTTGTTTGGATTTCTTTGAATAAGAAAGGTATTCCAATTTTAATTACGCATTACGCATTACGAATTGCGCATTAT